>CAYSEL010000018.1:0-30735 GCA_964430035.1 uncultured Candidatus Bathyarchaeia archaeon | reverse complement strand
GCATTACGTAAGTCTAAAGATCCTAATAAGCTAGAGAGGCAACTAGAGAAAAAATTCAGCGTGGGCGGCCTTATGGCTTACCGTTTTATGATGTCTCTCCAAGAAGCAAAGGTCATAATCGTGTCAGCCATCCCTGACTATTGCATACATGAATCTTTAAATCTTGAGGTCGAGAGAACAGTAAATGAAGGCCTTAAACATGCCCTTGATATTGTTGGGGAGAATGGAAAGGTCTCCTTTATTCCCTATGGAAATATGACCATCCCGAAAGTAAAAACTTATGAATAGACGGAAAATGAGAAAAAATAAATCTTCCAAAGCACTGTTAAAATCGTCTATTTCACATGGAGGTTAAGAATGCAGCCCAATTTCACATTAAGAAGGTTTAAGCCTGAAGACTTGGGTGAAGTAGTGTATATAAATCGAGTCTGTCTCCCAGAGAATTACTCTGAAGGTTTTTTCATGGATCTTTATGAAAGGTTTCCAGAGACCTTCATCGTCGCAGAGGAGGACAACAAGATAATCGGCTATGTGATGTGCAGAATAGAAAGCAGCGTCTCCAGCCTAACCTTCAGACCCTTCCACGTAACGAAGAAGGGACATATAATATCTATAGCTGTCTTGCCTGGCTATCGTAGAAAAGGTGTTGGGCAAGCGTTAATAAGGGAAGCGCTTAATGCCATGATAACTTATTATAAGGCTAAGTCATGTTACCTCGAAGTCCGTGTCACTAACACGGGCGCTGTTAACCTTTACAGAAAGATGGGTTTCAAGATCGAGCGTACTATTGGGGGATACTACTCTGACGGGGAAGACGCCTACATCATGAGCGAAAGCCTTAAAACTGAAGACTAGTTAAGCGTTTCTTAAACTATTTGGGAATGTAGCCCTCAATCTCTAAATGTTTTCTCTGCCTAACAAAGATCGCTGGCACACCGTTCTTTCTCAATCTTCTCCTAAGATATATGTCATTGGTTGCGACAGGGCACTTCCATTCTTTGGCGATTCTGAGGATTACATCATCTCCGCTTTCCCCATGTTTAATTTCTACCTCAACAATTTTACATCTCTTAACAAACTCAAGAGCTGCTGAAGCCATCCTTTGGATCTTAGCTGAACTTCTCCCTGCGAGGGTTTCAAGTTCTTTGAGTGTTGTATGCAAAATGATGGGCTCAAATTTTCCAAGCAGAGACTCTATCCCGTCAAATATGTCTATATGGAACTGGAAAGGAACGAAGAGGAAATTTGCATCGATAATAACCTTAATCATGTCCTCACCGCCCTCCCTATGCAATATCATTCTTTAGAAGCGTGATCTCGAACGAGCCTCGCAGCTAACTTTATCGCTTCTTCTAAACTTCGAGAGTCAGCTACCCCCTTCCACGCTATGTCATATGCCGTTCCATGGTCAACCGAAGTCCTAATGAATGGTAACCCAAGGGTCACTGAGACAGAGCCGTAAAAGTCAAATGTCTTAGCGGCAATGTGACCTTGGTCATGATAAAGAGAGAGAACGGCGTCATAATGCCCTTCAAGGGCTTTGAAGAAGACAGTGTCCGCTGGGACCGGACCAACAGCCCTTATACCCCTCCGTTTGAGCTCCTCAACCGCTGGTATAATCTCTCTTTTCTCCTCCTCACCAAGCAGTCCATCGTCGCTGGCATGCGGGTTCAAGGCTGCAATAGCGATAAGAGGGCGCTCCAAACCCATACGATGAAGCTCTTTTGAAATTCTTATGGCAGTTTCAACTATATGCTCCTTCTTAACCGCACGGACCGCATCAATTAGAGGCATATGTCTTGTCAAGAAGAAGATTCTTGCTCCTCTAACCCAGAACATCGTAAGGGGATCCGTAATCCCGCAAAGATCCGCAAATATTTCTGTATGCCCAATATGGCGGCTGCCAGCCAGTTGTATGGCTTTTTTGCTGATTGGTCCAGTTGCGACGGCGTCAACCTCCATACGCAAAGCGTACTCTACAGCCTTTTCAATATATCTAATTGAGGCGCTTCCTGACCCCGCCGATGCCTTGCCAATCTTCAAAATGTCTATATCGATATTGTTAAGGTCGATCACGTCGATTGTACCCGGCATGTAAACTGCTTCTTTAGGAGAAGACGCCACTTTAAAGTTCAGCCTTATCTCCAACTTTTCCGAGACTCTTTCAAGAACCTTCAAGTCACCAATTACAAGGGGATTGCATATATCGTATAGGTCAGGCTTCGAAAGGGCCTTCACCGCTATCTCTGGACCGATCCCTGCTGGGTCACCCATCGTCACGGCAATGATAGGCTTACTTTCCCCTTTTGTTTTCATCTATCCATCCATCCTCATATGAAAAATAGGGATTGATGGCTAAAAAGGATGTTATCGGTTAAGAAATCTTCGTTACTCCTTTAAGAGAAGGTTTAGAAGAAAATGCCTTGCATTCTACACCTGCCTTGAGAAAGGCGTCTTTCATAGCTTTCGCAACCTCATCGGCTGAAACTCTGAGATTATCGACGACCGCGATCATTGATGGTCCTGCTCCGCTGATGGCTACTCCCGAAGCGCCCGCATCTAAAGCAGCCCTTTTGACAGATTCATAGTTCGGAATTAGCCTCATCCTTACAGGTTCAACGATTACATCGGTCATTCCGCGCCCAATAATATCGACATCACCGAAGTGAAAACCAGCGACTATCAAAGACGCGTTCCTAACGTTTGAGACTACGCTTTCAAGGGGGACTAACTTTGGTAGAATCGCCCTAGCCATAGCAGTCTTACTCCTAGGAGTTTCAATGAGGGGCATGGCTAAAGCCACTTCCAGATTGCTCGGAGGGTCTAAACGAACCGCAAAAAGTGAGTCTCCAGAGGTCTGAACCATAGTGAACCCTCCTAGAAGGGAGGCAGCTACATTATCCGCATGGCTTGCACCAGCAGATGCCATCTCACCAATAGCAGCCACCTTCACCAATTCATTTTCTGAGAGTCCGAGGCCGAAAAGACTATTTATTGCTGCTGCTGCAGCAGCTGCTGATGCGCCGCTGCTTCCAAGCCCCATGTTGAGTGGTATACCCTTTTCGAGAACTATTTTGACCCCTACATCTCTTCCTCGGAGCAGTTCTTTGGCTACAACCCCGGCAGTGTTCTTGTCCACTTCTGTCGGAACCTTATCCGCATCTAACCCTTTGACATCAATTGTTATCCCATCCTCTATAAGCTCCACTGTTAAACTGTCATGAAACGCTTCTAAAGCTAACCCAAAGACGTCAAAGCCTGAGCCGAGGTTAGCCGAGCTACATGGAGCTAAAACCTTTATTTTTCCCATTTTTTCAGCCAGTCACAGTATATCGTTTCTTCCAATCCATTTACGTTTCTTCTTTAAGTAATAAAGGTATGTTGAATATGAAATTTCAGGCGGGCATCTATGGTCAACTGTCGGTATGTAACCACCATCTTCAAGGATAGGAGTGAGCCTCTCCAACTCTTTATCAATTGCACCCTCACCCTTAATTAACGCGAATTTGTCCACTCCACCCATGAAAAGAATACGGCGCCCAAATCTTTCTCTCAACCTATATATGTCGTTGAAACGGGCTTCCAAAGGAAACATGCAGTTTATGCCTGCCTCAAGCCATCCGGGCACAAGTAAAGATATGTCGCCGTCGCAGTCGAGAACATTTATGTCTACACCGTACTCTTTTAGGACACCCGTGACCTTTTTATATCTAGGCACCATAAACTCTTCGAAGTGGGGAACAGAAAGAAGCGGTCCCCTACTGTAACACATATCTTCCCACCATGTTGCACAGTCAACCCTAACCGACCGCAAAGCCTTCCTTATAATTGAGGTCCATAGGTTAACTAGAGTATCCATCATCTCCGCCACCCAGTCTGGGTCACGGTAGAAAGCTATGGAGATTCCATGCACACCCATCCAGTTTCTAAGCCACCCGTAAAGGCTACCATTCCATATTGCAACTGGATAGTCCCGCTCCCGATAATATTCAGATATCTCATCCCAATCCAGAGGGAAGCGTCCCGGCGTCTCCGAATTGAAAAAAGGCTTTAGCTTTTCCCAGTCTTCGCGGTTTTTTAATGGGCATCGTATGTAATGAGGAGGCGTTGAAGTATTCGTTGACCACATGAAAACACCGCCCATTCCATCCTCAACAATCTCTCGATTTCCCTCCCTTCTAATTACCTTTTCAGGTGGAGGTGGCCAAAGACCAGAGTGCAAAGGTAGCCACTCGCCGCAGTCCCATCCCTCCAAACCAAGATAAAGCTCCACATCTACGTCATTACGCACTTCAAGGGGTAATCCCTCTCTATGCCACCTGTCAATAGTCTCTGACCAGTACCCAAATTCGTAATCTGCAACTCTATCCACCTCTTCAAAGTGGAATGTCCGTAGAAAACGTTCTCTATGATCCATGCTGACCCTCACTTTAGACAACTTTTCATCTTCTCATTTTATTATTCCGAATCCGATGAGCCTCCATCTTCCACTTATCTTTCTGCTAATAGCCACCCTTGCAGAAATGTCTGCACACACAGGTCTGGTAAGTTCAAGTTCGACGATATCTCCTCTGATATTGATCACTTTTGCAAGAGTAGGCGCGGTTCCAACATCAAGTAATAAGCTCTCTCCCAAATTAAGGGTCTTGACTTCAATCATCTCTTTTGTTCCAATTGCCCGTTCGAAGAGGTGAAACTCTAAAGTCAGGTCAGACCCTGTCTCAGGAAGAGTACCAGGTTTTCCGGCGACATTTCCAATTAAACCGTCCGCCTTTGTAAGGGATGGATCAAGCAGGGTTCCCACTCCGACCAATCCTCCGCAATAGGCCTCCTCAACATCTCTACCGCCTGCATGAAGACTCGTAATTTCAGTGAAAAGCGGCTCATAAGAACCTGCCTTACCATAGAGGCTACCTACACCGGGACGTATCTCAATCTCATCCCCTACTTTGAAGGTTCCTTGCATAATTGTACCACCGATCACCCCTCCGATTAGGTCTTCAATCGGTTTTCCAGGCTTATTAGTATCAAACGAACGGACAATATGCATCCTAGGAGGTTTGGTAGCGTCTCGAGGAGGTGTTGGAATATACTGTTCCAAAGCATAAAGGAGGAGATCGATATTTACTCTATTCTGCGCGGACAATGGTATAATGGGGGCATTCTCAGCGATTGTTCCCTTCGTGAAATTCTTAATCTCCCTATAACTTTCTAAGGCACGTCTCTTGTCTACGAGATCAATTTTGTTTTGGGCTATAACAATCTTATCGATGCCGATTATCTCTACTGCGGCAAGATGCTCACGGGTCTGGGGTTGAGGGCAAGGTTCATCAGCAGCTATTACAAGAATAACTCCATCCATAACCGATGCGCCGGAAAGCATTGTTGCCATTAATGCTTCGTGCCCTGGAGCATCAACGAAACTTACAGCACGAATAAATTCTCCCTTTGAACCGCATCTTGGACAATCCTCTTCCGTAGAATAGTTGTGAGGGCTTTCGCATTTCGGGCATTTGTAGACCGCTGCGTCAGCATATCCAAGTTTAATTGTTATCCCCCTCTTCAGCTCTTCACTGTGTCTAGCAGCCCATACACCTGTTAAAGACTCGACCAACGTTGTCTTTCCATGGTCAACATGACCTATCGTCCCAATATTAATTTCAGGCTGACGAGGTGGGAGAGATTTTTTCGGCATATCAGCTGCACATTTCCTACAAATGTAAGACAATAGTAAGAAAAGAGAGCTAAATAAATATTAAAGGCATTCCCTTCGATAGATCTTAAAAATACCAACTTAACCGCATGAAATAAAAGGAATGCAAGTAATATTGAGTTTATAGGACTCTAACGAGCGATCTATTTCTTTTTTAAGGTTACAAGGTTTCCTTCGATGGATAACAGTCCGAACCGTTGCATCATTGAAAGTTTTTCCTCAACGAGTCTTTTTGTCTCAGAATCTTTTCCAAGTTTCTCGAGAATCTCCTCTTTGGTCGCTTTGCCGTTATTATCTGAGATAACCCGGTATATCATAAACTCTTGTATTGCGGACAAATTTCTGACCACCATATTTAACAGATTATAGTTACATGTCTCCCGTTTCTCCCAGCAACCACTTACTGACAAAAACGGGAACAAAAATATTTTGTTTAAAGGAGCAGATTAATTTTTCGGAAAGAGTAGAGGCAAAAGCATAAAAGCTGGCATTTCATGGATGAAAATTATTGTGCCGTCGAAAGATTTTATCCATTTTCGGCGTAATGAACACGAGGTTTTTATATGGCTAGATACATCTTTAAAGGATAGCAAGACAGGTGATTAGATGTCTTATTGTGAGAGATGCGGGTTTCCATTACCTGAAGGCAGTGAATTTTGTCCTAGTTGCGGCACTCCCGTCAAAAGGAAGGCTGAGGTCGCAATCTATCCAAGAGATAATATAGCAAAGATTCTTCAATCTGGTGTGACTGGCGCCTTTCTATCCCTGCTAATTTATTATACGTTGTCCGCTTACGGGAATATCTCCGTATATTTCTTTCCTTCATTCATCTCATCGCTTTTAGTAGTGTATTTTTCTAAGACAAGCAGGTTGAGTGAGGCGGTAGGCATCTCATTAGCCGTATACCTTTTCGCAGATGCAATGAACGCGGGCATTGCTCTAGGGTTTCTAAGCTCTCAAGGCATAACGCTTGCTGAGGCTTACGGCGATTATGTGCCGACTATGGTAGATGTGATTATGTATACGGCAAATCCGATAACAGCCGTCATCGCAGGATATTTAGGGGCAAAACTTAACTCTAAAGCGCGGGTGAAAGAACCATCTCAGATCATCTATGAGAGGAGAGAAGAGCCTGGAGGGGTCATCTACTGCCTTAAGAGAATATTGGTTGGACCATCCTCATCATCTGCTCATAAGGTTTAAATACTGATCTTCCAAGGTGTTCTATACCAATCAATTTAGCATTTGAGTGAACGGGATGAATGTTCCAAAAGAGATAGTCACATACTGCCCAAGATGCAAGACACATACTGCACAGACTGTTTCACTTTACAAGGAAGGGAAGCGAAGAGCACTTGCGAAGGGTGAACGCCGGCATGAACGTGAAAGGAAAGGTTATGGTGGGCAGAAATATCCGATGCTTAAAAGGAAGGCTAAGACGACTAAGAAACAGGCTCTTAAGCTCCGATGTAAACAGTGCGGGTATACAAGGCAGAGGAAAGGGATACGCCTAAGAAAGGTTGAGATTAAATAGGCCAATAGGTGAGTAAACGGCATGGGTGAATGGGAGAGGATTATTCCTAAACCTAGAACGGTCTTCGTTCAGGTTAAATGCCCAGACTGCGGAAATGAGCAAACAATTTTCATTAGCGCTAAAATTACAGTTCGTTGTAACATATGCAATGCAACACTTACCGAACCAGCTGGAGGAAAGGCGGAGATTAAGGGTGAAATTGTAAAGGTTCTAGAGTAGTAATGGGTTATGATCATGCTTGAGAAGACTGATTGGCCAGAAGTAGGCGAACTCGTCATCGCAACTGTAAATAGGATAACAGATTACGGCGCCTACGTAACTTTGGATGAATATAAAAAAGAAGGCTTCTTACATATCTCCGAGATCTCATCAAGCTGGGTTAAGAACATACGGGACTTTGTACGTGAAGGCGAGAAGATTGTTCTAAAAGTTTTGAGGATCGACACTGAGCGAAAGCAGATAGATCTATCTTTAAGGCGGGTTACGAAGCGCGAGAAAAGAGAAAGAATCATTCTGTGGAAGAGGAAACGAAAGGCTGAGAGTCTACTCAAAAGCATATCTCAGAAGCTAGGCATGACGATTGAGGAAGCATATGAAAAGATAGGCATTCCACTTCAAGAGGCTTTCGGAGAGGTTTATGAAGCTTTAGAGAGAGCTTCAAGAGAAGGACCTGAAGTCTTGTTAGAGTTGGGTTTAACTAAGGAAATCTGTGAGGTGCTTGCTGAAGTCGCTAGAGAGAAGATTAAGCTACCTCTTGTCAAGGTTAAGGGAGATTTGAAGATTAGTTGCCGAAAGCCAGATGGTGTCTTGAGGATAAAGGATGCACTTCTGAAGGCTAAAGAAGTTAAGACGCCGCGAGGAGCAAACGTTAACATATATATTGTGTCTCCGCCAAGATACCGTATAGAGGTAACCGCCAAAGACTATAAAGAAGCTAACGCCATAATGAATGAGGTCGCTAAGGTGGCCGTTGAAGCAATTGTTAAGGCTGGAGGAGAAGGAGTTTTCGAGAGAGGATAACCTCAATGGTCTGGCTGATGATGAAATGCGTTGAATGCAAAAGATATACTCTCAAAAAGGATAAATGCCCCTACTGTGGCGGAGTGGTTCGGACACCCCATCCAGCAAAGTTTTCTCCGAATGACAAATATGCTAGATACAAGGGTATGATGAGGAGACTTAAAGATGAAGGAGACAATGATAGTAGAAAAGAGGAAGGTTGAACTAAAAAACCCAGTTCTAATCGAAGGGTTACCTGGACTCGGTTTAGTCGGCAAGATTGCAACGGAATATCTCATAAAACAGTTAGGAGCTGAAAAAATTGCTGAACTTTATTCTCCACATTTCGCTTATTACATAATAGTTGACCAAAAAGGAGAGGTGAGGCTCCTTAGATTATCATTCTACTATTGGAGGAACGAGAAGGGAGAAAACGATTTCATACTTTTGACTGGCGATAGCCAAGCGCAGACAATTCAAGGCCAATACGAAGTGGCAGGCGAAATCTTAGATTTTATTATTAAGAAATGTGTGAAGTTGATTATTACAATTGGAGGGTACCGTAAGGAAGTTGAAGGCACACCTCAAGTGTTTGCATCCGCAACAAGTCCAAATTTGCTGAAGAAGGCTCTGAAAGCCGGAGCCAAGGAAAGCCCTCCTGGAAATCCTATTGTTGGAACGGCTGGACTACTCTTGGGACTGGCAAAATTTAGAGATTTAGATGCACTGTGCCTATTAGCAGAGACTCCAGGGTACTTACCAGACCAGAGGGCGGCAAAGAGTGTAATAAACGTAATTATGAAGATGCTTAACTTTACAGTTGACCTTTCAGGATTAGAAAAAGAGATTCACAAGTCAATGCAAATTGAGGAAAGAATGAAGAAACTCGAAGAGCAAATGAGAAACTCGGCCAAAATAAGGAAGAAGGTGGAGGAAGAAAAGATCAGCTACATCAGCTAGCCTATTTCATAGAAGACTCTAAGACTATTTTCCGCCATCTTCCAATTCGCGCGATTCTTAACAGAATGCTTAATACTTAAAATTTAAATATATGTAGAGGTTTGAGTTTAATCTGCGCCGCCGAATAATCCCTAGATTGAGCCGCCGTTCACACATGCACTTATGTGTGGACGAGAGCTCAGCTGGTAGAGCAGCGGACCCGAGAAAATTGTCTTTGGGGCTGAGGCTGTTAACTCGAAGGTCGACGGTTCGAGTCCGAAGAAGGGACATGCGTCCTTTCTGACGAGTCCGGCGGCGCCACTCACTTTGTCTTTGCGATAAGGATTATGAAGCCTAAGACTATAAGCATAAGTCCAGCTGCGATGAAGAAGAAGGCGGCGTTCCCAGCTATATTAGAGTTTTTGTAGGTATTGTAAGCTAAGAATGATCCGATGATCATCAGCGCTATGCCGATTATTTTCTCAATGAGGGTAATACCTAATGCTCTCTCTTGGCTCATCCACATTTTCCACCGTGTTTGTTTCAACTCTCTTGATATTTTTCTTGTATAAGTTTTTCTAGGCACCTATCTCCTGAAGCCTTTCTGGAAGATACCTATCGACGATGTGGGTAAGCCCGTAACGGGAGAAGGCTTCAAGTTCACATTTCTTCTTTATATTCGTAAAGGTCTCTATTTCTTTTTGCCAGAGCGGTTCTTTGTACCTTGGATCAGCTCTCAGCTCTCGGAGGCGTTTCAAGTCTATATCATTCAATTCGTCGCTTGGCAGCTTATAATTGATTATGTCAGACGCCCAGACCCCCGCCCACTTGGCATCGGGCGTCGTCAACTCCCTTAGATGCGCCGCATTAGCTGAACCTGAAATTATAACCATTGCTATGTGCATACCCCAAGGATCTGCATCGGTAAAGATGTATACTGGAAGCCCCAACTCTTGGTTTAGTCTACGGATAAAGTATCTTGTTGATCGAGGAGCTTGCCCAGCCGTGTATATTAGGATCGAATTGAATTTTTCGTAGACCCTTTCTTCAACGAAACGGGTGAACATAGCACCTTTCTCAATGACAATAACCTTGTCAGCACTTGTCTTGATAAAACGTGAGTCAGTAAGCGCTGGGCCTATCATCATACCGTCAGGGTGAGATGAAAGGTTTGTCTGGCGGTTTTCATAACCTGGAACGGTATACTGGATGGTTAAGTCTCCGAAAACGGCTGAACGCTCCTCTGGAAAAACATTGAAGGACTCACGTGAATGCCCAATTACAGTCTCAAGGTCAGTTATTATATCGTCAGACTCAGGCTGATCCTTAAAGAATATGTCGTAAGCTTGAGCGGAGTAATAAACGTCTCTTAAAGTACTTGTCTTCTTTTGCCGGAGCAGTTCTTGAACGAAATAGGCGGTCCAAACCATCTGCGTGAAGGGGCGTAAATGGGAAATTACCCTTGAACTTCTTCTAACAGTCTTTTCTCCAAGAACATATTGTCTGATCTCAGGGTTGTAGAAGATGTTGTCAGTTGAGCGGCTCTTCATCTCAATCCATGGAAAAATGCCTTCGTTAATTTCTTTGTAGAATTTTTCGCCCAACCTCACCAAACTTTTTTGGACTAAATCCTTCCTATCTAACGCATTTTCTTCCTTAATCCTATTTAACATAGTTTTAGCAACCACCTTTCCCACTTTAAAGTATTATTGCCTACTCGCTCATGCCATCGATGAAAGCGTCTATCAAACCTTCCTTATCCGCCTTAGAAGACTTAGCCTGAACCTTAACATGCTTGAACCTTCCCCTAAATGTCTCATAGAGTTCCGAACCAGCTGTAAGCGTTACCTCGGGCAGAAGTTCTTGCCACCGCGAATCCTGAAATGCGAAAACCTTTATGTTCACAGCGTTAGTTTGATGTTTGTTCTTGATGTGGACGAGGACGGTTTTGTAGAGTCTTGAGTCGAAAACTTCACTGTCAACATACTGGTTCGAGGTAACGAAGTCTTTGAAGACATGTTGTTGTCTATAAAGCCTATCTATGCTCGGCGGAGAGCCAAACCCAGAAAGCTTTGCAGAGAAATCGGCAATCTTGGGGAGATACTTCGCAAAAATATTTAGCCTTCTCACCTGCCTCTTTACTCTCTCCTTTCTTGAGAGATAATGTGAGAGTTGACGTGCAACCTCTCGTATTCCATTCAGTATCTCCCTCGCAACTTCCGGTATGTCCGCAATTATTTCTTTCCCCACAGTTTTGTATGGAATCTTTGTGCTACATAGGTGTATCAACACGGCAAGCGGCATGCCCGACGTGACATTATATCTTCTCCAGTTCACCGATTTGACAACTTTCCAACAGACATCGGCAGACTCGTCATAGACCAATGGAATCTTGTTAGCGAACCTGTAAATGACTATATCATCTTTTACAGGAACTTTTCCGCCGTAGGCTATCGCAACTTCCACAATGAAGGGATGACCGGAATAGGTTGAAGGCTTTCTTTGATGAACACATACAAACTCTGGCTCCAACTCCTTCAATACGCCTGCCCTCAACAAGTCTTCACCTAGCGGGGAGAGGCAGCTTGCATCAGGAGGCAAGAAATCATTATAATTCTTCATCTCTTGGACGAGCCTGACAATCTCTTCTGGTTTGAGGTTCTTCGGGTTTAAATTCTGAGGAATCTTAGCGGTTTTGAGGAACTGTTGAGCAGTCTGTCTCCCAACACGGTGAAAACACGCTTGCATGAAGTCCAGCATGTTATTATGTTTTGTTGAACGAATAATTCTTTGAAGCGTCTCAACATCGACGCCGTGAGGGTGCGGGAGGGTCTCTTTCGACGGCGGAGGCATAACATTCACCGACCTGTCAAATTTATAGAGGCGCCCTCTCGGATCGACAAAGGTTATGTTCGCATAAGGGTTTGCAATTGCTGTCTGTTTCAGATATTCAAGAACCTTTGGCGCAGCTTGGTAATAGTTTCCTTCAAGATGCAGCTCAATAACGGTTCCCCTCCACCGCTCGTTTTTGCTTTTACCATTTACATGGATCTTTCGGTCTAAAATTATGGGGCGGTTCTTCTCGATATCTATCATCAGTCTGTACTCTACAACCCTGGATGTCCCAGTGCTCGAGATGATTGTTACAGGCTTATTGGTTGTTATTTGTCCATAAAGTATTGCCATTGTCCCGCCTAGACCGAACGTTCCACGTGTCTGCTTCAGCTTATATTTTGAGCTGAACAAAAACTGACCGAGGGCTAAAGGCACTTGTTGCTCTGGAATGCCGGACCCATTATCTACAACTCTAAGCGTGTAGACTTCATTAGTCTCTTTTTCTTCATCACATGAGAGACGAATGTAAAGGTCTGGAAGCGTATCCTCCGTTGCCGCATCCAGCGAATTCTCAACAAACTCTCTTATAGCTGTAAAGATCGCCCTAGCAGGATTCGTGAAACCGGCTATCTCCTTATTGCGGTAAAAGAAATCTGCCGGACTTATCTCTTGGAAAGTCTCAGATATAACTCAGATCCTCCTTTGCCCTTTTTCTTTACTTGACTTCTTCTGAGTTATTCAGATTAAATAAACTTGGAATCTTCTATATAAATCAATTCGGTCAATTATTTGTCTTCTTACTTTTCCTCAAGCAAGAGATGGCTGTCTTCCCATAGTCTTAGCCTCTTCTTTTTCAGTTCATGCCGCTCTTTCTGAAGGTACCTGTATACCGTTGCATGCTGACTTCCTTTTATTAGAAGTTCTATTGCATGCCGGGCGACTTCAGTCTGATCTAAGCTTCCAATTATTGAGACTGTATGTCCATAGACTGAAATATAGGTTTCAGTCGCTTCTTCCAAGATCCTTCTCGTCTTACCATCTTTGCCGATGATCCTTCCCTTAACTCTTTGGATATGTGAGTCTGACCTGCCGAAAAATTCTCTAAGATCGATTATCGTCAACATTGTATCATCGTCTTCAATCAGTCTGTATGCACGTTCAGGAGAGAAACCTCTTCCGATGGCAAGGATAACGTCTTTGGATTTAAAAAGAAGGGAAGGATCAGAGATTGGGTCTTTCATAGTTATCTTTACGTCGCCTGACTTGCTGTCAATATCAAGTTCTACTCCAAGCCTTTTCTGAATCTCTTCTTTTACGCGACCGTTCGGTCCGATTACTACGCCAATTCTCTCCTGCGGTATCTTAACGATTAGTTGCGCCACCTCTTATCCCCCTAAGGCTCTCCTCTACAGACAATACCTCTACACCTAAACTACTAAAATACCGGTTAAGATTCTCAATATCTCTGGTTAAAAACTGTCCCGCTTTTGGATGCTCTAGAGAGACCGCTTGAGAGATGTCAAAGATTACTGGACAACCCTTCCAAATCATAATGTTATATTCGCTTAGATCTCCGTGAACGAGCTTCGCACCCCTATAAAGCCTTTTAACTTGCGATAAGATCTTCCTATAGATGTATTCGGGATTTTTCACCTCAACCTCTCTGAGGAGAGGGGCGCTAACCCCTTTCTCACCTATGAACTCCATTATAAGAACATTATTCTGCACAGCAAACGGTTTCGGCACCCTAACCTTCGCTGCATATGCCTCAGTTAGGTTTCTGAATTCTTTTTTAGCCCATGTGTAGATTATAGATCTTAGGTCTCTCTTCACATTTTTGAACCGTGGGTCGCCTAGGATGTATGGAAGCATTCCCCTTCTGAATTCTGCTGAGACTGTCAAGTATATCTTAATTGCGAGTTCTTCTCCGCTTGGGCTTATGCCCCAGTAGAGCTTAGACTCTTTCCCAGCTTTGACAGCTCCATGTATTTCGCCTATCACCCCAGTATTCATAAGGTCATAGATAGTCATCAATGTTGATCGGTCAAAAACCTCTTCGAGGGCTTCGTACTCTTCGCTTCGCTTCTCCTTCATCAGCTGATCAATTTCGTAACTCCTCTCTTTCCGCTCAAGCCTTTTCCTTACTTTCTCTTTGAAAGACACTTTAGAAACCTCCTCTTCTAAAAAGAATTAAAGTTTCAGCAAACCTATCTTTCTCAAGTAGTCGACTTGCCCCTTCGTGTAACGCCATATGAGGTCACCGCGCGTTTCAGATTGGAAGTCCCAAGGAGAGACTAGAACTATGTCCCCGATTCTAATCCAGACCCTCCTCTTCATCTTGCCTCTAATTCTGCATATACGCTCATGCCCATCTTGGCATTTTACTAAGACCCTATCGTAGCCAAGAAGCTTCGTAGCTACGCCGAAGACATCCGTTGCGGCTGGTAAGACTAACTCTTCAAGGTTTTCTTCGCTTATGACCTTCTTCTTGCCCAAGCATCTACCTCATGAAACGATTTTATATATCTACATATTATTTGGTTTAAAGAGAGTGGACAGGGACTTAAATACCTAATGCTGAAGAAAATTGAAAAAGAAAATTGACTTACCAGTTTCATCGCACATGCCTTTTAATCTTGTTTTTCAAAAAAATCCTTCTTATCGGGCTTATAAGACTCTAAAGTTTTGGAGAGGTTTCACTTAGAGGGCAATTCTAATCTATATCTTATGACTGTTTTATTATTGTTAGTCAAGCTCATTGTCGTCTAGGTGTTTAGATTGGGTTATGAAATGTGGACCGAGAAGTATCGGCCGCGTTCTTTAGATGATATTGTCAATCAAGGGGAAATTGTCAGTCGGTTGAAGAGCTTCGTAAAGGCGAAGAATGTTCCACACTGCATATTTGCAGGTCCGCCTGGAACTGGCAAGACAACAGCAGCTCTTTGTTTAGCGCATGACCTCTACGGTGAAGGCTACCGCGAATATGTTATGGAGCTTAATGCGAGCGACGAAAGGGGCATAAACGTCGTCAGAGAGACCGTAAAGACCTTTGCCCGAACGAGATCGATAGGTGAAGTCTCATTTAAGATACTGATTCTAGACGAGGCTGACAACATGACATCTGATGCTCAACAGGCTTTAAGGAGGACGATGGAACGCTACACGGAGACAGCGAGGTTTATACTCATCGCTAACTACAGCGGCAAGATAATTGAGCCCATCCAGTCTAGATGCGCGCCCTTTCGATTCACGTACTTAGACCGGGAAGATGTGACCAAAAGAATCCGTTACATCTGCGAAATGGAAGGAATTCAGATCTTAGATGAGGGGGTAGAAGCCGTTCTTGAGATTGGCGGCGGAGACCTTAGGCGGACCATAAATATCCTTCAGACTGCAGCTTCAGTCGGCAAGCCCATTGACGCTGAGACTGTCTATTCGGTTGTCGGCAGGGCTAATCCCTATGACGTCAGGGATATGATGCTTACCGCGTTGAATGGAGATTTTGTCGAAGCAAGGAAGAAACTTAGAGAGATGATTCTGAAATACGGCTTGGCCGGAAGCGACATTATTGGGCAGATTCACAGCGAGATATACCGCCTGAACGTGCCGGACAGATGGAAGGTGAAGCTGGCAGACATTGTGGGCGAGATAGATTATAGGCTCATACAAGGCTCAAACGAGGAGATCCAGCTCAGCGCCTTGCTGGCTAAACTCGTAGAAGCGGGCTACGATATCAAGAGAGGAGCTTAAGATTGCATATACCCTGGACAATAAAGTATAAGCCTAAAACAATGTCTGAGATCATAGGAAATGAAGAAGCAAAGAGGAAACTCCGCGAATGGGTAGAAACATGGAGCAAAAAAGCACCTAAAAAGAAAAAAGCCTTATTCATCTATGGTCCGCCTGGAACTGGCAAGACAGTTTCAGTTGAGGCATTAACAAATGATTTGAATATGGAACTGGTCCAAAGCAATGCAAGCGATTACCGAACAGCTGAAGCTGTTGAAAGATTCGCAGGCAGAGCCTCCCAATATGGAACACTTTTCGGAAAGAAGAGGTTGATACTCTTCGATGAGATCGACGGCATATCAGGAACGGAAGACCGTGGTGGGCTTCACACGATTACTGAGATCATTAAGAGAACAACATCACCTATAGTGTTAACAGCCAACAACGCTTACGATCAAAGGTTCACGACGCTGAGGGAGCATTGCGAACTTTTAGAGTTCAAGAAACCCTCTAGAACTGAGATTGAGAAGCATTTGAAAAAGATCTGCAGACTAGAGGGAATAGAGGCTGAGGACTCAGCCCTTCGGTTGATCGCTGAAAGAGCCAGCGGAGACGTGAGATCCGCAGTCAACGACCTACAAGCCCTAGCTCAGGGTAAGAAACGTTTAACTTATAACGATGTCTCATTTCTCGCATCTAGAGACAGAAAAGAAGCCATCTTCAATGTGTTAAGGGACATATTCTATGCGAGGGACAGCCTAACCGCCAAGCGGGCTATTGAGATGGCTGATGTGGATCCTGAGATGCTCCTAGAATGGGTCTATGAGAACATACCTTACCACATAAAGAATCCTAAAGAGCTTTCCTCAGCAATGGATATGATAGCGCTTGCTGACATATACCGCAACAGAATAAGAACGACTCAGAACTGGTCTTTGATGCGTTACTTCTTAGATTTCATGACCGCGGGAGTAGCAGCCTCGTGGAGCAAGAAGGCGCCCGGTTGGGTTCCTTTCAAGTTTCCAACAAGGATCAGTCAGATGTCAACTTCAAAGGTGGACAGAGCTATGTTAACCGCCATTGGGATGAAGATTAAGAAGAGGTGCCACATCTCATCTACTCGAGCAATCAAAGAGGTATTACCCTATATACGCATAATGTTCCAAAACAATGAGGAGATGAAGAAAGGGATCTCTGAATGGCTTGACTTAGACGAAGAGATGGTCGATTACATCATTGGTGGAGGAACTTCATAAAGGCGCAATCTTTAGGAGAATTTTAAAAGTTATCTTCGAGCTACTCTTAAAGACTGATGTGCTATGACCCCTAACAAGCCCAGATTTGTTATGGCTCAGACTTGGAACTATGATTCACGTATATGTTTCAAGATGTGTCCAGCCTCTGGGATTATGATCTTCTCTAGCGCTATTGAGACGCTTTGAGGAGAGCCAGGTATGCAAAATATTACTTTCTTCGCCGAGACACCTGCCAAAGCCCTTGTCAACACAGCTGCTGAACCTATCTCTTCATAGCTGAGATACCTGAAGATCTCGCCGAAGCCTTCTATCTCCTTGTCTAGGATGGGTCTAACAGCCTCAATCGTCACATCTTTCATGGATATACCTGTCCCTCCGCAGGTAATGACCACGTCAACTTTGCGAGATTTCAACGCTTTCATAACTGCCCTCTGAATATTGTCCCTGTCATCTGGAAGAACCTTTCGGGAGACAACTCTGTGTCCATATCTTTTAAGTGTCTGAACAATTAGATCTCCCGAAGCGTCATCAAACCGTTCACCCTTCTGTAACTTCTCGTACCGTGAAGAACTGCATATCATCAAAGCAAAGTTTAGTGTTTTAGGCGCTTCAGCCTTATGTTCAGCAGCGGTTTCGCTCATCATTATTTTCCTTCAATTTTTGTGTGACACGTATATTTTTGATGGCAGTATATGGGTACTGCCCCTCAGAGTCCTTCTCATACTGTTTCGTCATGTCCCAAACCGTCAATAATGCAACGGCAGTCGCAACTAGAGCTTCCATCTCAACTCCAGTCTTGGCCTTCGTCTTGACATTGCACTCTACCTCGACTGTCGTATCATTCGCTATGTACACTTTAACCTCAACATTCGTCAAGGGGATGGGGTGGCAAAGGGGGATAAGCGAACTAGTCTTCTTTGCAGCGAGAATTCCAGCTATCTTCGCAGTGAGGAAAGGGTCGCCTTTCTCGATTTTGCCTTCTCTTATTAGATTGATAGTCTCTCGTTTAAGTTTTATCTCTCCTTTAGCAGTAGCTTCTCTGAAGGTCTCTGGTTTACTCGTCACATCGACCATTGACATCCTTATTTCACGCCGGATCACTTTCAAGGTTTTCCTTCTTTTTCGTCACTAAGGTAGGTTCTGAAGAGGGGTTCTCTTCTCGGGCGTCTTCAAGCTTACTAGGTTGTTTAATATCTTCTTCGGTGGGGGCGGGTTTAAACTTTGAAATCTCATTTACAACCTGGTTCAAGCTTATTCTTAGTTCGCCAAGGACCTTCTCGAGGTTGCTGACGGAAAGCCCTAGCCTCTCAATGACCTTTCTTAACTCCCTAAGCCTCAAATGGGTAGCTTCAGGTATAGCTATGGCTGAAAGAAACTCTTTCGAATCGTAAACCTCTTTTAACCTTAGAATTGATAATATCGTCTCAGAAGGAGCCTCCTCAATCTCTTTCGCTAATTTGAGGAAGTCAGTCGCCTCAACAACTGCTCTCCTCAGCTCTTCAAGAGCAAGCTTAGAGTCAGCTATAATGTCTCCGGACTTGCGAAACAAGATTTCGCCACAACTCTGTAAGGGTTGCATCAAACGCTGCGTCTGCATCTTTATAGTTGGAGCTCTCTCAGGTTTGAGGATTAACATTAACTCGCTGAGCTGAGCTGCCAGATTTTGGAATGCAGTCACATCTGTCTCTAATTTTTTCCAGATTTCAGCGGGTGCTTGCTTCTCTAAGACTATGCCGCCAGTTATGCTTGTAGTGATC
The DNA here is from genome assembly GCA_964430035.1 of uncultured Candidatus Bathyarchaeia archaeon. Lineage (GTDB taxonomy): Archaea > Thermoproteota > Bathyarchaeia > Bathyarchaeales > DTEX01 > JANXEA01. The sequence continues at coordinate 11,973 of CAYSEL010000018.1, read as the reverse complement.
TTCTGCAGTAATTCTTCAAACTGGCTTAGGCTCAAACGAAAATCTTCAATCAACATAAATCAAACCCACATACAATCCAAGTCAAACTATTAAATTACTGAAAGGTTAATTAAGTTTGTCATGCAAGCCAGCGACAAGCCTTTTTAGATTTGCCAAAATCTTGAGAGATTTATTCTGTCTTTCATCCGCTATTCTTCTTCGCCCTTTTCTTCCACAATCGTCTTTGTTGAAATCTCTCTTATCAGTGGCTGTCCCCCCTCAATCTCGATTTGAGCATTAGGATACTGCTTCTGAAGTTGCCTCTTAAGCGCATTTACATCAACATCTTTTCCAACTTTAGCATAAACTTTTGTGCCTTGAGGGGTTTGTGTCACTCTTATGGAATAACCGCTTGTTACCCCCTTCATGTCCTCAAAGTCTTCGAAGAAAGAGTCCCCAAAAATCTCGTCTATAAGGCTCCTCTTTTTCTTACGCGCCATTTGAAACCACCTTCTAGATGACGGTTTTTTGGTACATACAATATATGGATTTAGTTCAGCCCAATATTAAATTTGACGGTGAAAAAAGTAATTCTGCGCGATTCGTTCTATTTGATTTTTCAATTCTCAACTTCGAAAAGTATATAAATTTGGCTTATTCTGATAATCTCAAATATAATTAATAGGAGAGGAAATTTCCATGTCTACAACGCAAGGTATACCAGTATTAATATTAAAAGAGGGTTCGACGAGGTCTAGGGGAAAAGAAGCTCAGCACGCCAACATAATGGCCGCCCGAATAATAGCTGAGGCGGTGAAGAGTTCCTTAGGCCCTAAAGGCATGGATAAGATGCTCGTGGACAGCTTGGGAGACGTGACTATAACCAGTGATGGACGGACGATACTGGACGAGATCGACGTCGAACATCCAGCGGCGAAGATGATGGTTGAGGTTGCTAAAACCCAAGATGATGAGGTCGGTGATGGAACCACCAGTTCAGTGATCGTTGCTGGAGAGCTTCTTACCAAAGCTGAAGACCTTCTAAACAAGAATGTGCACCCAACAGTCATCATCGATGGTTACAAGAAAGCTTCTGACATAGCCCTTGAAACCCTAGAAAAGATTGCTATTCCCGTAAAGCCGACGGACAAGAGCTATTTGAAGAAAGTTGCTATGACATCTATGGCGAGCAAGCTTGTCTCTGAAAATCGTGAACATCTTGCAGAGATCGCTGTTGAAGCGGTTCTCCACGTTGCCCAGAAGGTTGAGGAAGGATATAAGGTTGACCTGGACGATATTATGGTTGAGAAGAAGCCCGGCGAATCGATCACAGAAACAAAGCTAATAAAAGGCATAGTGCTTGACAAAGAAGTTGTTCATCCAGGGATGCCAAAACGGGTAGAGAAAGCCAAGATAGCGCTTCTGGACTGTGCCCTTGAAGTTGAGAAGACAGAGTTCGACGCGAAGATTAACATTGAGACACCTGAACAGATGGAAGCTTTCATCCATGAAGAAGAGAACATGCTCCGTAACATGGTTGAGAAGATTGCGGGGGCCGGCGCGAACGTTGTGATCTGCCAGAAGGGCATCGACGACATGGCTCAACATTTCCTAGCTAGAAAGGGAATACTAGCGGTTAGAAGAGCCAAAAAGTCAGACATGGAAAAACTCGCAAAAGCTACTGGCGGAAAAGTAGTCACAAACCTTGAAGACTTGACTGAGAAGGATTTAGGCTACGCTGAACTTGTTGAGGAGCGAAAGATCGGCGACGACAAAATGACTTTTGTGGAAGGATGCAAAAACCCACGCTCAGTCGCCATCCTGATTCGAGGCGGGTCGGAAAGAATTGTAGACGAAGCACAGAGATCAGTCCACGATGCCCTATGCGTGGTTAGAGATGTGGTTCAAGAGCCAAAAGTGGTTCTTGGCGGAGGAGCACCAGAAATCGAAGTTGCAAGAGCTCTAAGGGAATACGCTGAAACCTTACCAGGGAGAGAACAATTGGCTGTTCAATGCTTTGCGGAGGCGATGGAAGTTATCCCCATCACTCTCGGCGAGAATGCTGGTCTAGACCCCATTGACATAGCCTCTGAGCTGAGGGCAAGGCACGAGAAGGGCGAGGTATGGGCTGGCGTGGATGTCTTTGAAGGCGTCGTTAAAGACATGGAGAAACTCGAAGTATACGAGCCTCTCGCTGTAAAGAAGCAGATAATAAAGTCGGCTACAGAAGCAGCAACGATGATTCTGAAGATTGATGACATAATAGCCGCTGGAAAGATGAAAGCCCCGTCTAAGACGCCAGGAGGCGCCGGAGAAGGCGGAGCTCCACCGGGCGGCTACGGAGGCGAAGAGTTCTAACCCCCTATTTTTTTAACATATATTTTTTTGTTGAAAACAGTTGCGTGTAATCCTAACATCAATAATTTGGCAATCCTTTTTTATTTCGAACCTTAAAAGACGACAGGATTCTTCAAGACAGAAAATCTAACTTTTCGAAGAAATCATCAGCTCAGACATAACACTTAAAGCCCAAGTATCTAAACATGGATCATTGTTATCGTGAAAATCTTGAGGCTAGCAAAGTTGAGGGTTTCCAATCTCTTTCTCTTTTTCGACACATTCCTATACCAGATGCTCCTAGGCATGATAGGGTTAACGGTTCCCATCTACGCGAATATGCTGGGCGCCTCTACCTTCTTAGTGGGTGTCATCGGCTCAACTGGAGGATTAATCTATTCCTTCATGCCCTTGGTTTCGGGCATACTCTGCGACAGATTAAGAAGAAAAGTTTTTGTCTCGACTGCTCTGCTCTTTTACGGGTTTTTATGCATACTCTACATCTCCGTTGAAGAACCGTTATTTTTGGCGTTGGTTAAGGCTTTGGAGAGTTTCTCGGCTGCAATCTTCTGGCCAGCTATCGAAGCTTTAATTGCAGACTCCGCTGAGGATGGGCTTGAAAAGGCGTTAAAGAGGTTCAATATATCTTGGAGTACAGCGATGGTTCTCGGTCCTTTAATAGGAGGTATAATCATCAACTGGTTTTCAATAAAGGCACCATTCATTCTTTCCGCCATCACCTCTCTCTCTTTTGGTTTCTTCAGTCTTATCTTCGTTGTCGAGTACCCCAGAAAACCTAAGGTGGCTTCAATATCTAAATTAAAAGATGAGTCAAGAACAGAGGGTCTAACAGTCCTCGCCTTTGCATCTATTTTTCTCTATTCTTCAGTTATAGGTATAATTACAGCTATTTTTCCAGCCTACGCGACTAATCTTAATTTTCTTCCCTACGAGATTGGCTTGATAACCTTTTCATTTGCGGCGGCAAGAGCGTTTACGTTTTATCATGCCTTGAAGATTGAGTTGAAGACTGGGAAGTTTGGCATGTTCTTTCTAGGCTCATTAACGCTTGGTCTTGCCTCACTCTTCACCTCAAATACCAATACGGTTCCATTCTTCATAGTCTACTTTCTAATATTCGGTTTTGGAGCGGGAGTATCCTATGCCGTTTCAATATCTGTCCTTTTTAGAAAATGGGAGTATTCTAGGGGTTATGCTGCCGGGGTCTTTGAGAGTCTAATTGGTCTCGGATACTTCATTGGTCCGTTAATGGGAGGAACGCTTTTGGAATATATCCCTAATGCCCCATACTTATTCACTTTCATCTTGAGCTTAGCTGTTCTCTCTGTTCAGTGGCTATTTAAACATGGGAAAAATGATCATCCGTTCAAGTTCTCAACCCATAGGTAAAGTTATATTCTTCCTGTTACTCCCATTAACCACAAATAATAAAAGAAAAAGCAATATCTGAAAAGACTACGGTGGGAGCGCAGATTTGTTAAGTGAGATTAGATGGCATGGGAGAGGTGGGCAAGGCATTGTCACAGTCAGCAGGCTGCTCGCATATGCCGCATTGTCCGAGGGCAAGTATGTCCAAGCCTTTCCAGAGTTTGGACCTGAGAGAAGAGGCGCTCCTGTCACTGGGTACACTAGGATTTCAGATGAGCCAATCGATATTCACAGCCAAATATATACGCCGAATGTTGTAGTCATAGTTGACCCTACATTGATAGGCACCGTAAATTTGACCAGGGGTCTGGTGGAAGACGGGACAATTGTGGCGAATACGGATGAAAAACCCATGGAACTAAAAGAAACTTTTGGGATAAAAAGGGCTAAGGTTTTCACAGTTAACGCTGTTAGGATAGCGCTTGACATTCTTGGCAGACCAATCTATAATACGGCCATGCTGGGCGCCTTGGTCAAAGGAGCCCCTCTTGTTAACCTAGAATCCATCAACAAAGCTGTTTTGGAGCGTTTTTCTGGAGTGGTAGGCGAGAAGAACGTAGCTGTAATTAGAAGGGCTTTTGAGGAGGCTGAAGGTTGTGGGTGAAGAAACAAAGCCAGGATGGAAGTCTATACCGTTAGGCGGCCTTCTTCTCAAACCAGGCTCTGCAATGGAATATAAGACTGGAGACTGGCGAGCTTTTAGACCAGTCATTGATCAAAAGAAGTGCGTAAACTGCCTTTTATGCTGGATTTACTGTCCAGATGCAGCTATAGTTAGGCTTGAAAAATATGTTAACGTTAACTACGAATACTGCAAAGGATGCGGCATATGTGCAAATGAGTGTCCAGTCAAAGCTATATCTATGGTTGAGGAGGAGAAGTGAAGATGAGTAAGGTGATGGGTCTAACCGGAGATGAAGCAATAGCATACGCTGTTAAACAAAGCAATGTCGATGTTGTAGCAGCTTACCCAATCACCCCACAAACAATAATTGTTGAAGCCTTCAGTGAATACGTCTACAATGGTGAGGTGAAGACCGAGTTTATATGCACCGAGTCTGAGCATTCAGCCCTTTCAGCATGTATAGGTGCAAGCCTCACAGGTGCAAGAGTCTTCACCGCAACGTCAAGTCAAGGTTTAGCCTTGATGCATGAGATGCTATACATCGCTTCAGGTCTCCGATGCCCAATAGTTATGGGGGTTGTGAATCGTGCGCTTTCGGCTCCGATAAACATCCATGGCGACCACTCTGATATGATGGGTTCAAGAGACTGCGGCTGGATCCAGATCTACGCAGAGAACGCTCAGGAAGCCTACGACTGGACCCTACAAGCCTTCAAGATTGCCGAAGACCCTAACGTTTTGCTTCCAGTCAGTGTAAATATAGATGGTTTCATCCTCTCACATGCGTTAGAAGGCGTAAAAGTCTTGGAGGATGAAGAAGTGGATAAGTTCCTTTCGACGAGAAAGACTGACTTAACTATTGACCCAGAAAAGCCTATAACTGTTGGGGCGCTATTTCTCCCGGACTATTATTTCGAGATAAAACGCCAACAAGTTGAAGCTTTAAAAGAGGCTTACAAAGTAATAAGAAGAATCAATGAAGAATACGAGAAACTGACCGGTAAGAGCTATGGCTTTTTGGAGAGCTATGGTTTGGATGATGCTGAGGCTGCGATACTGTGTCTAGGAAGCACGGCTGGAACAGCTAGATTCGTGGCTAAGAATCTGCGGAGACAAGGTAAGAAGGTAGGAGTCATAAAGCCTTGGGTCTATAGGCCTTTCCCAGTTGAAGAGGTTGTGAAGGCTACAGAGAACCTTAAAGCCTTAACAGTTCTCGACCGTGCTTGCAGCTTCGGCGCCCCATCTAATGCACTGTGCAGTGACGTCATAGCGGCGCTTTACCAGTCGGATAGAGAACTGAAAGTCTTCAATGTGGTTTATGGGTTGGGGGGAAGAGACGTCGCACCTCTCGACATTGAATTAATTTTTAAAGATGCTCTCGAAGTTGCCGAGACAGGCAAAATTAAAGAACCAGTAAAGTTCATGGGGGTTAGAGAGTAATGGTCACATTGAAGGAGTTGCCTACAGAAGAACTTTTCACGTCGGGACATAGGCTCTGTGCAGGATGCGGAGCAGGCACAATTGCACGGATGACGCTTAAAGCTATTAAAGGACCCACAGTCGCCGTCAACGCTACTGGATGTTTAGAAGTTTCTTCAACGATTTATCCGTTCACTTCATGGAGAATCCCATGGGTTCACGTTGCTTTTGAGAATGCAGCTGCCGTGGCTTCAGGGATTGAAGCTGCCTATAAAGCCTTAGCTAAAAGGAAGGCTTGGGATAAGGATGTCGATATAATAGCCTTCGCTGGTGATGGCGGAACCTTCGACATCGGCATCCAAGCTCTTTCAGGAGCCCTTGAAAGGGGGCATGATTTTCTTTACATATGTTATGATAACGAGGCCTACATGAATACTGGGATTCAAAGATCTGGTGCAACACCCCACGGCGCATCAACCACCACGAGCCCTGCTGGAAAGGTTATACCCGGAAAGCCCGAGTTCAAGAAGGATCTCATAGGAATATGCGTAGCTCACGGCATAGAATATGCAGCCACAGCCTCACCAGCTTACTGGAATGATTACATTACAAAGGTTCGAAAGGGTCTTGAGGTAAAGGGGCCTGCAGTCATCCATGTCTTCTCGCCATGCCCTTTAGGCATGAGGTTCGAATCGGAAAAGAGCATCGAGCTGGCAAGACTTGCCGTTCAGACCCGTTACTGGCCCGTATACGAAGTTGAAAAAGGCAAGTACAAACTGAACATTAAGGTTCCATCACCTAAGCCTGTCGTAGAGTTTCTGAAGCTTCAGGGAAGGTTTAGGCACCTCTTCACTCCTGAGCTTCAACATGAGCTCGGCATCATACAAAAGTGGGTAGATGAAAACTGGAGAAAGATAACGCAACTCTGTGGAAAGGCATGAGAAATTATAGAGAAGTACTGGTAAATCCATCCACAATTTTTTTGTTAAATCCCTTTTGCAACTCATTGACAAATTGACAGAACAATTATTTTAAGGTACGAGTACACATCCTTTTTTGTTTGAAGACTATTAAAAACGTGGTGGTAGATTTGCGACTTTTCTACTATGCAGACGATGAGGAGATAAAGAAGGGGAAGACGACAGACATCTACTTCTTGAGAACTAAACAGATTCTTGAAGCAAAGAAGAAAGAAAAGGTTCATGTAGTTGCGGAGGTCACAGCCGGTAGTCTCCCAAGAGGATGGCAGTGGGCAGTTCTCTGCGGGATAGAGGAGGTTGCATATCTCTTTCAAGGATGCCCCGTGAACGTCTACGCAATGCCTGAAGGAACAATCTTCTTCCCACATGATTACAGAGGTTTCAGAGAGCCAGTCATCTTCATTGAGGGCCCATATGGCGAGTTTTGCCTTTTAGAGACGCCAATGCTTGGGCTGATATGCCAGTCTACAGGAGTAGCCACACAATCAGCTAGGATAAAGAAGATTGCAGGAGACAAGCTCGTCATAGCCTTTGGGATAAGGAGGATGCACCCAGCTTTGGCACCGATGCTCGATAGGGCTTCGTACATTGGGGGAATTGACGGCGTCTCAAGCATTATAGGCGCTGAAAAAATTGGAATTAAGCCAAGCGGCACAATGCCTCATGCTCTAATAATAGTCATAGGTGATCAAGTTGAGGCGTGGAAAGCTTTCGACGAGGTTATTCCTTTAGATGTTCCCAGAGTTTGCTTAGTCGATACTTATCTTGACGAAAAGGTTGAAGCTGTAATGGCGGCCGAGGCTTTAAAAAATCGTCTTTTCGCCGTCCGCCTAGACACGCCTAGATCAAGAAAAGGAGACTTCGCTGAGATTGTGCGCGAGGTCAGATGGGAGCTAGACGTAAGAGGTTATAGAGATGTCAAAATCTTTGTCTCAGGCGGACTTGAAGAAGAAACTGTGAAAACCCTAAGTGAAAGTGGAGCTGATGCTTTCGGCGTTGGAACATCAATAAGCAACGCTCCGACAGTAGACTTCGCTATGGATATAGTCGAGGTAGAGGGAAGACTTGCGGCGAAAAGAGGGAAGCTCAGTGGAAAGAAGCAGGTCTGGCGGTGTACCTCATGCCTCACGGATGTCGCATTATCCTTTTCGGAGCCCGCTCCTAAATGTCCAAGATGTGGAAACGAAACAAAGAGCATGCTTACCCCCCTTATTGAGAACGGCGAGATTGTTTGCGACTTGCCTAAGGCTCAAGAGATTCGTGAATATGTTCTTGAACAGCTGGAGAATCTTCCCTGCTAAATATTAAAAGTCGTCCTTTCCTAAAATCTTAAATATGCCGGCACATTATGTAATGCTGAGGCGGAAAAGGAGCAAAGAATAGCGTAATGGTTGAGATTTGTCCGAGATGTGGGCTTCCGAAGGATATATGTGCTTGTGGAGAGATTAGTAAGGAGCAACAAAAGATCATTGTCCGCACTGAGACACGTAAATTCCACCGGTCCATAACTGTTATAGATGGAATAAACGACAAAGATGTAGATATCAGCAGACTTGCTCAGAAGATGAAGAGCTTCTGTGCCTGCGGCGGAACAGCAAAAAACGGTCAGATAATACTTCAAGGCGACCAACGGGAGAAGGCACACCAGTTTCTCATACAAGCCGGATACCCAGAAGAGAATATTGAAGTCCAGTAGAGACGAAGAATAGGAGATGGAGAAGCTTAAACGATTAAAGTCCCTACTTATAGGAGTCGCTTGGCAGTCTCCAATCTCAAATCCGATAAAGATTTGTCCGAGATGTGGAAGTAAAAACATAAAAATTGCAAGCAAACTAGACGGTTGGCTGACCCCGGAAAGGTATGTATGTAATGACTGCGGCTATATTGGTCAAATAGTTTTAGAGGTTGAAGAAGAGAGAGATGAAGAAAAAGGAGGCTAGTCGGGAACATCCAGATTCAAAAGCTTTTTAAGGTTCTTGAACCGGTTTCTAACAGTTACCTCTGTCACTCCCGCGGCATCTGCAATCTCCTTCTGAGTCTTCTTTTCGCCAGCTCTCTTACATGCAATGTAAAGTGCGGCTGCAGCTAACCCCATAGGATCTTTTCCTGCAGAAATATTCTTTTCTCTTGCTTCATTTAGAATCTGGACGGCAATTGATTGGACATGGCCCGAAATATCTGACTTCTGAGATATTTTTGATATGTAGATGAGCGGGTCAGCGATCGGCATTTGAATGTTTAACTTCCGCAGTAGAAGCCTATAGCACCGTGCAACATCCTTCCTCTTCACAAGGCTTGCTCTCGAGATCTCCCTGAGGTTTCTAGGCGTTCCAGTGATTCTGCATGCAGCGTAGAGTGAGGCTGCAGCTATCGCAGCGATTGATCTACCCCTGACAAGTCCTTCATCTAATGCTTTACGGTATATGAGGGCTGCTTTCTCCTTCACCGCAGAGGGTGCTGAGACCTTGTCAGATAAGCGGTCAAGTTCCGTCATGGCTTGAGCAAGATTTCTATCTATGGATGAATGGACGCGTGATCTTATCTGCCACTTCCTCAACCGCCACATCTGAAGCCTTGTGGAGAGCGGTAGCTTGCGTCCGAACGCGTCACGGTCTATTCTATCAATCGATGTTGAAAGCCCCTTGTCATGTACGGAATAAGATGTCGGTATTCCTACGCGGCTTCGAGACTCCTTCTCTTCTTGCGTGAACGCTCTCCATTCAGGTCCCTCATCCATCATGACATCTTGAACGACGAGACCGCAATTACCGCAAATAGTCTCTCCACTATCATAATCGTGAACGAGGTTCGTACTCTCGCATTCTGGGCACTTATTGAGCATTATCTGCCGCTGTGGGCGCGCATCTTTCTTCTTTTCCATTTTAATCCGCTCTCTGTGATATAGAGTAGATGATAGAACGGATAACCTCCCAAAACATGATTCTGCCTCTCCCTTCCGAGAGAGTGAATCAATCTGTTTGGCTCATTAGCCCCGTTGACCCTAACTAAAGATTTGTTTTAATATATAAATTTTTCGGTTGTGAAATAGGTTTTCACAGTCTAATAAAAGATTCATTTTTTAATTTTTAAAAAAATTAAAGGGTTAAACGAAATGGAACCCTTCTAGGATTTCACATAATGATTTAAACGTTTATATTAGAAGATTAAAGAAGAATAAGGTGTTGGATGAGTGAAAAAATGGGAACATGGCAAGAAAAGGTCAGCGCAATTATTGGCGATCTTCTCGAAGATTTGAAGTCTCGTGAATCGATTTCTGGGGTATGCCTTTTCGGGAGCTGGGGCAGAGGTGATGCTGTCTCAAGCAGCGACATCGACCTGTTAATTGTGGATTCTAGGGACATTAACTACGAGTATGTTGAACGCGCACATATTGAGGGTTACTTCTTAGATTTAGATTATATCCCTGAAAGGTGGGTTTTGAGAGAGTTCCCCCCAGAAGTTGATCAGAAGCTCTACGAGGCTGAAATTCTATTTGATCGCAAGGGGAGGCTGGCAAGGGCGAAGGAAATGATGCTGAAGATATATTCGCAGCCTGAACGCGTAGATTTGAGAACTATGAATTACCTAACAGAGGCAGACATTTTCCTAAGCAGAGGAATCTCAGCCCATAATAAAGGAGACTTTCAAAGTGCAAAGGTTAACGCTGCAGCTGGGTTCGACGCGGTGATGAAAATTCTCATCGAATTGAATAGGTTGCCAATCTCGAATAGCCATTTTGTTAGGTCTATAGAGTCGTCCGTTGAAAGGTTTAATGCTCCTAAACTCTTAGAGGATTATTTGATTATTTCATCCCTCTCTCAACTTGACAGCCATGACGCAGAGGATATACTTAGCTCCCTTACAATCGTTTGGAGGGAGGCTTCAGAATTTGTTGAGGCAAACTCTTCAACGATCAATACATTGCATTATAAGGTTGCGAACAACCTAAAATATTATTGCAAAGAGAGTTTTTGGAAGGGCATGTTTGCCCGCGCGCTTTCGTTGATTGAAGATTCGCTATTTGCGGAAGCCGTCCATTACATGTTTAGCACCTCACTCAACATGCTTGAGAATTATGCTTGGCTCATATCAGCCGTGGAGAAAACACGGTTTGATTTTACAACTATACTGCAATTTCTGAAGGAGTCAAAAGAGTCACCGGACACAATTTATAAGAAGACGGCGGAAGCGTTTAGGGTTTGCGAGGTTTCAGAGCAAGAAGCAGAGAAAGCGTTGAGAAGGGTTAAGGAAGTCACGCTTGGTATACGGCAGAAGAGGAGAGAACTTATCGCAGGCCTCTTCTCTTAAAGACATCGCCAATAGTTTTCATCCATACTCTTAATAAGGGGTTTCCCGTTAATTTTCAAAAGAAGTGTGACAATGTGAGTTCGCTGCCAGTTGATTATGTGAAGGTTGCTTCTTTGAAACCTAGTTTTCAAAATTTAAACCTAGTCGTGAAGATTGTGAATATCAGCCCAACCTTTGTCATCCAATCGAAGAAGGATGGAAAGCAGCATCTAGCTGCTGAGGCTCTAGTCGGAGATGAAACTGGAACTATCACCCTGACTCTTTGGGAAGACCATATTAGAAGGTTTAAGACGAACGACATTGTTGAGTTGAGAGGAGCCTACACCGGGTTATTCAAGGGTTCCTTAAGGCTGAACGTTGGAAAGAATGGAAGAATAGAAAAGGCCAAGGAAAGGATAGTTGAGGTGAACATGAAAAACAATCTCTCAGAGAAGACGTATATCCAGATCCCATGGCACCTCTCGGAAAGTCGACCATTTAAGAAGAAACGCAAACGCTAATTATGATAAGCAAAAAGAAAAAATATTCTCTCCACAATTCTTTTAATAAAAAAGGTAGTAAATAGCCCGGTGGTGTAGCGGTCAAGCATCGGGGCCTCTGGAGCCTCTGACGAGAGTTCGAATCTCTCCCGGGCTACCAAAATGGTAACATTTGAGGTTTTTCACGTTGTACTTATTGAAAGAGAGTTTAGATTTTAGCAGAATTCTGGAAAAAGCTTTTAACAGTGGTTATCGACAGAAGAATTCAGCAAATTCAAGCTCATGGGAGGTAGCCTTGAAAAAAGGGAGGTTTCAATATTTTTGTCGACTTCAATAAATTGGATGGTTAGAGAAAGATTCGGACACCCTAAATTTTTTTCTCTATCATCTTTATGCC
>CAYSEL010000017.1:0-10013 GCA_964430035.1 uncultured Candidatus Bathyarchaeia archaeon | reverse complement strand
CGTTAATACGGGCTAAAGAAGCCAGATGGGTTCTCATAGGTGCATTCCTAAATGCTGGGAAGGTTGCCTCTAAAGCGTTGGAAATATCAGAAAACGAGGGGGTTAACATCACTCTGCTTCTTTCAGGAAGGAAGGGACTCTTCTCCTTAGAAGATTTTTTATGTGGAGGTGCAGTAATTGAGAGATTCAATGATGAAAAAGTTGACTTAACAGACGCTGCCCTCGCCGCCCTATTATCTTTCGAGAGTTCAAGAGAGAACCTTATCGAGAACGTTCTGAGGACTGAACATGCAAGAAGACTTGTGGAATTAGGATTTCGTAAAGATGTTGAGTTCTCATGCCAATTAGACCTTTACGGCATCGTACCCATATACAGAGGCGGCGTAATCAAACTTCTCCCGCAGAGCGCTAACCCACGAAAGACATAAAAATCCTTTGGGTAATATCTAAAATAGGGGAGAAAATGGTCCATGCCTATATACTGATAAATACGGCTCTCGGTAAAGCTCTAGATGTCGCTACGGAAGTATGCAAGATTAAAGAGGTCAAAAGCGCCTGCGCAGTGACGGGTGCGTATGATATTGTCGTCTCCGTTGAGGTGAAAGAGTTAACCAATATTGCTGAACTGGTTGTAAAGAAGATACATTGCATAGAAGGAGTCTGCAGCACCCAAACCCTTATGTGCGTCTCCTGCTGACGAGAAGAAAAATCTGATTTCGCCGATTCTTCAATTTCGCTTTGTGCAATTGCCTACTTTTGATTATAAACTCTTCAACTAAGCACCCGAGATAGAAGGCTTGAAATAAGGATGTTATACTCTGCCAGCAAAGAGGCGCATGTATTGTTTAGTCTTTTCTTTAACCTTGTCACGCGCTGGACCGCCGAGTTTGCGGAAGTCTTTCTCGCTTGGATTGGCTTGGTAAGCTTGAACAAACCCCTCAATGAAGGCGATTGAAAGGGCAGTTGCGACGTTAACTTTGGTTACACCTCCTGTCTGGATGGCATCAAGAAGAGTTCCCTCACCTTCAGCTAGCTTTATTCCTTTTTCACGAACGTCTTTAGGAGACATTAATATGCCTGACGAACCATGGGAGACAAGCGGTATACTCGTCCGTTCTTGTATCTTAATTAGACGGTCAACTCGCACTGGCCATATGTCATCCCAGATCCCATGGATCGAGCCGAATGCTGCAGCAAGAAAATCGCATCTAGTCTTCGAAATAAAGGTTTCAACATCTTCTGGTTTTGCCATCAAATCTTCAACAGACTTCCCAGCTCTTTCCCGTATAATTCGAACGGCTTCCGCTGCTGGAAGACTTCTCAACCAGGCTATATCTGACGCTGTAAAATAATCTTCTATTTTAGGTATTTTTCCTAACTCAGCCTCAACCGGGACCCCCTTCGCATGGCACATCTCTACAACCTGCCGGGTCATCCTAATATTCTCTTCGAAAGGAAGAGCGGATCCGTCGAAAAGGACCGCTGTGAAACCCATGTCAAGGGCTTTTCGAACTTGATCGATCTCCGTCGCGTGGTCCAAGTTTAAAGCGACGCGGATATCAGTCTCGGAGGCAGCTATCTTGACCATTCCTGAGCCTAGAGCCCACCCAGCATATTTGCTTGCTCCAGGGCTGAGCTGGATTATCAAGTCCACGGGTTCACCGAGTTCTTTGCTAACCTCTTCAGCAGCCCATATAAAGGCTTGGATCATCTCCATATTATTTGCATTAAAGGCGCCCACTGCTCTCCTTTCCTTCAAAGCTGGAATGAGAAGGTCCCGTTCATTTACAAGCGGCATTTTACTCACCATGCCAAACCATTCGGATTTCCCTATTAAGGGATACGAGGAGAAATAAAAATCTTCTGGATACCTAAAGAATAAATTTCAGTCATTTCCACGAATCAAACGCTAAAAAAGAGGTCTGAGGTTCCGCTCAGCCTCAGTATCCGCCCAGCTAATTGTCTTCGACTGAAGGCTTGCACCGGATTGATGGTTAAGCCTTGGAAATTCGGGCTAATGTGACTCCTTCTTTTGTGGTTAGTATTAGCTTGCATTCCATGGACAGAACACGAGTTTTCTCCCCCTCATTCTTCCATTGGACGTCATCATCAATCACCGGTGGAGAACTTACAGTTATCGTGGTTACATTTGGGCTTCTCCATGTTATTTGGTATCCGTTGATGCTTTTGGAGATTTCGAAGCCTCCGTATATGTCATACTTTATCTCTTGGGTTTCAGGAGCTTTCTTTTTACCGAATATCTTCATCCCGATCACTTGAAGGATGAATCGAAAGTTCCTAACTTAAAGCTATCGGAATTTCCTTTCTGAAAATCTCTTCTTGAACGGTATGAGTTTCATCCATCAGACAACTTAGACAATATAAGGTTGCTCAGACCTGTCGAATTCCTCAACAAATTCTAATCTTGGACGAATCTCTTCATCATGCACATCGGACGGCAGTATCTTCAGCGTCGGCAGGTTCAAAGCCATCTGGACGGCAAGATGGCCTTCGCCAAAGGTTTCTAGGCTAATTTTGTAAACTAGTTTATCAACTTCCTCTTCGTCTAGAAATCCAAGTGAATGAAGATACTCGTGAAGCAGAAGTGTGAAGATGAATGAGTTCCTCTCTACATAGGAGGTGAAAGACCTTGAAACTAGATCTAAGATTCTTCTGTTCAGAACTATACCGTTTGAACCGAATTGATGATAGGCGCCCACCTGTAGAGGTAGATTCCCTATATAAAGCAGAAGACCTGACCTTTTCAAGCCCAAAACCTTCTTGACCGCCTTCTTTACTAGGTCAAATATGTCTGCGTAGCTTCTTTCATGTTCTAGGGCTGCATAGTCTTGAAAATTCATGGGAATACTCTAGATATGGTAAGATATAACTTTGTTATATTAACTTTTCTCCACAGATGGAGAACAACTGTAAGCCTTAAAATCAGTCCAAAGACAATAATTCAGAGATGAAGAAGCATGAAAGTTGGATACGTCCAGTTTAAACCCGTCTTCGGCAAGAAAGCAGAAAATCTTAAAAGAATGTTAAATTTTCTGAAGGAAGGAGCAAAGGAAGAAGCTGACCTTCTCGTCCTCCCTGAACTCTTCGCTACTGGCTACGCATTTAGATCAAGCGAAGAAGTAGAAAAGCTTTCTGAAGAAGTGCCAGAGGGCGAAACATCTAGAACTTTGGCAGATTTCGCTAAGGAGGAGAATTTATTCATCGTAGCAGGCTTATGTGAAAGGAAAGACAGAAAATTCTTTGATTCGTCAATACTTGTTGGACCGGAGGGGCTTCTAGGCACATATAGGAAGGCTCATCTCTTTGATAAGGAAAAGTTGTGGTTCACGAGGGGGGATAGTCCTTTCAGAGTTTTCGAGACATCGCATGCGAGAATAGGGATGATGATCTGCTTCGATTGGGTCTTTCCAGAGGTCGCCAGGATATTAGCCTTGAATGGCGCTCAAATCATTTGCCATCCCTCCAACCTAATCCTGCCGTACTGCCAAAAAGCGCTCTTGGGCACTGCAGTTCAGAACAGAGTTTTTATCATAACTGCAAACCGTGTTGGGAGCGAGCGGGGATTAAAATTCACTGGCATGAGCCAGATTGTGAATCCTAGAATGGAGGTTCTTGCTCGAAGTCGTAAGGGAGGCGAGGATGTGCGTGTTATCGAGATAGATCCTAGAGAGGCTGATTCTAAGAGGATAACGGAAAGCAACGACTTGTGGAAGGACCGTAGAATAGACCTTTATGGATCACTACTTGAAAGATAAAACAAAAGATTAATAGGTTGCATCATTCCAAAATCATTATCCCATCTCTAAATCAAAGAGTATGCAATATGGAGTCAATATGGAAGCCTTGAGAAACAGAAAGTATGGTCGGACGTTTTTTAATTTAGCGTAGGGAAGGTTGGAATATGGGGCGTTATAAGCAGATTGAGGAAATCATCAAACTCATGAATGAGCAAGAAAGGATTAGAAACACAAGTATAATAGCCCACGTAGACCATGGTAAAACAACGCTTTCGGACAGCCTCCTTGCAGCTGCTGGCATAATAAGCGAACAGACAGCTGGACAGAAGCTTTTCCTGGATTCTTGGGAGCTTGAACAGAAGAGGCAGATGACCGTCTTCGCATCAAATATTAGCCTAGTTCACAACTATAAAGGAAAAGAGTACCTCATAAACCTCATAGACACTCCTGGGCACATAGACTTCAGCGGGGCGGTAACAAGAAGTCTAAGAGCAGTTGACGGTGCGCTTGTCGTCGTCGACGCCGTTGAGGGGCCAATGACGCAGACAGAGACAGTGCTAATGCAGGCGCTACGTGAAAAAGTCAAACCACTCTTATTCATAAACAAGGTTGACCGCCTAATTAGAGAGATAAAGCTAACACCTGAAGCTATGCAGAACAGGTTTGCAAAGATCATAACAAGGATAAACAGCTTGATAGAGAGACATGCCCCTCCAGAGCATAAGAAGGATTGGCAGGTTAAAGTTGAGGATGGACGGGTTGCTTTCGGTTCAGCCCTACATAAATGGGGTTTCAACCTGCCCTATATGAAAGCGAAGGGAATAACCTTCAAAGACGCCATCGACGCATACATAGGTGAGCCAGAAGAGGTAGGAAGAAAAGTTGATGCCTTAAGTAAGAAAGTGCCTTTATGGGAGCCCATATTGGACATGTTCGTTGAGCATTTGCCTAATCCGTTGGAGGCTCAACCATACAGGCAAAGTCAGATATGGCCTGGAGATCTTAACTCACCAGTAGGTAAGGCCATGGCAAGAGTTGACCCAAAGGGTCCATTACTTATGTGTATAACAACGATCGAGGTTGACCCGCATAGCGGTGTAGTCGCCATCGGACGGGTTTTCAGCGGGACCGTGGAGAGGGGGAAGACCGTTCGCCTAGTGACCGCCAACCAGAAAGGCACAATCCAACAGGTCTACATGAGCATGGCAGCCGACAGGGTCATCGTCGATAAGATTCCGGCGGGCAACATTGCCGCTCTCTCAGGTTTGCCGTCGATGCATGTAGGCGAGACTATAGCAGAGGAGGGTGTGGAAGCAGAACCTTTCGAAGCGTTGAAGTATGTTTCAGACCCTGTTGTGACAGTTGCCGTGGAACCTGAAGATATTAAGGACCTGCCACTCTTCGATAAGGTCATCCACAAGTTGACCCTTGAAGACCCAAACCTCCACTTTGAGATCAATAAAGAGAGTGGTGAATATCTGCTAAGCGGTATGGGTGAACTGCATCTTGAGATTGCAGCTTATCGTATGCAGGAAGCCGGGTTGAAGGTGAGGCTTAGCAAACCAATTGTGATCTATCGCGAAACAATAAGCAATGATTATAAGGGTCCGCCTGTGATGGGAAAAAGTCCCAACAAACATAATAAGCTCTGGGTGACCTTGGAGAAACTTCCTGAAGATGTGATTCAAGCTGTTAAAGAAGGAAAGATTTCGGAAATGCAGAAACGAGACGAGAGGCAGAAAATCCTTACACAAAAGTTCGGTTGGTCCACAGAGGACGCACGTAATGTCATAGCTATTGAAGGCACAAACATCTTGGTAAATAGAATAAAGGGCAAACAGTTCGTTGAAGAGATTTTAGACCATATAAAGTCAGGTTTCCGAGAGGCTGTGCACAGTTGCGTCTTGACCAAGGAACCCGCTTACGGACTAAAAGTGAACCTCGAAGACATACTTATACATGAAGATCCGGTGCATCGCGGTCCAGCTCAAATCTTGCCGATGACTTGGCGCCCAATCTGGGGATGCTTCTTGCTAAGCAACCCGAAGATTTTAGAGCCGATCCTAAGCTTTGAATGTAAGGTTCCAAGTGACTTTGTAAGCCCGGTCATCTCAACAATCCAGAAGCGCCGCGGCAAACTATTAGACATGGTGAATGAGGAAGATATGATGATCGTAAAAGCGGAGATTCCTGTAGCTGAATCCTTCGGTCTAGCGGAAGAGTTAAGGTCATCAACCCAAGGCAGAGCTTTTTGGGCGTTACAGTTCAGCCGATGGTCTCCTGTACCAGACTCAATGCAGCTCGAGGTCATTGGGCAGATAAGAGAACGGATTGGCCTAAGCAGAATATTACCGAAGGCGGAAGAGTTTTACGATGTAGAATAGACGGTTAAGAACCAAACTGAGCGAGGAGAGAAGAAGAAAAAGTAAGAGACTAAAATGTTCTTGAAGAGACAAGAAAAAGGCTTTCAGAAATTATGTCAAGTAGCTTTTATATGTCCTCATACTTTCAGAGATTGTGAGCCCTTGCAGGTCTGTCTCAGGCTCAGTCACTTCGTATATTCTTACATTCGGTGTTCGTTTTAGAACCTCTATTTTCTCGGGGTAATCGCCTCCCTTGATCAGTAAGATCACTATTTTGTGACCGGATTCAGCTATCCTTTCCAATACGGGAATAACTTCGTCAATATTCTGCCACCCACCGTCCGTAATTATCATGAGAAAGCATGGACCCCGATCGCCTCTTGTTAGCCTTAAAACTTCGTATGCTGGGAATATTGTGAGCTCGTTGAACTCCATCGCAAGTGCAAGCTCCTTCACCTCTTCAGGAGAATCCCAATCTGCAGAAAAGTATCTTGTCGAGAAAACCACGTTTGATGTCTGCCCGCCAGCTTTGCGTGCACTTAAGTAGGCAATAAAGGCTGCGACTGCCGCTTGGTTATGAACGTTAAGCATGCTTTGACTGACATCCAGAATCGTGATGGCTGAAGGAACAAAACCGCTTATCATGGACTGTCCATGAGGAGTCGGTTCTTCAACCCATTTAATCGTTGTAACCTCGGGAATTAGAGGACCTTCATCCAAACTTGTCTCAACATCTAAGTCTTCAATCTCATCTTCAATGTACCATTCGTCTGGATACTTTATAACCGACCATGTTGGTTGATGCCTACGGCTTTCGGCGAGATATTTGATCATTACATGCTCGGCTCTAGACTTGTACCAATATCTCCTCCAAAGGAACTCTTCCAACAAATCAGATCCGATCTTCGTATAGGGTTTGGAAAGCGACGTAGGTAGATGCGGCTCCTTTCCTATGGTTCTACCCCTGGTGAATTGGTCGGATAAAGATCTTTCCTTGAAGTCGAATTTCCCATCTTCCCAATTTTCATCCAATTTGCCGACCCCCTTGCCTATTTCTCTTTTTCTTCTTCCTTTTTGTTCCCTCATCCTTTCATCTATCATCGATTTGATCCTCTCTTTTTCTCCCTTAGACAGGCGCGGCTTCACCCATTGATTGTAAAATTCTCTCGCAGCTGACTCTTTCGAAATTGAAGCGTACGTCTCAGTGAACAAGTCCAGTGAAGAGTGAAGAAAGTCCTCTCTCACAAGTAGAGGTTTGCTCTCAATGTATTTTTCCAATTTCTTTTTTGAGAACATTTTAGGATGCCTAGCGCTGAGGCTATAAATAATGTGGGCAATTATCCGAACTTTGGTGTGCCACGTCTTGTCGAGCAAGGTTACAGTGAGAATCTCTCTGGCAGTCTCCGCAACCTCTTTATTACGTGACTTATAGATTGGATTGATAAAAAGGTAGATCTCTTTCATGATCTGTTCAGCCAAAGATCTTGGTAGGTCCCCAACCACGCGCATGTAATAGGGTAGTTCATTGAACCTTCTTGGAAGATAATTAATGTCAACATGAGAGTCGCAGAAGATTTGGGTGGCTAAGTATGCTAATGCCCAATTATTGGTAACTTCATAAGCCGCCTTCTCAAGACTGTAAGCTGTCTTAATATCGTAGGGACAATGGTGTACATGGGATAATTCGTGACGGAAATGCCAGAGTAAATATTCTTCAGGATCGCATCCGGGAGGAATGACATCAGGGCTTAAGTACACATTTCCATTAAATACTGAAAATTTTGCCTTTCTTACTGACCTTTTTTCTTTTCCGATTGTAATTTTGACAGGTGGACAGTAAAGTTCAGCCCAGGCTTGATTGAAGATGCGAACAATATCAATGGTTTCATTCTTCAACTAGAACACGACACCTTGATACCTAGGACGTTGCCAACCCATCTGCGTATAAAGAGTCTCATCCTGTTTTAGAACACCTTCTCGAACCCATTTCTCTTCAAGCTTTATTAACTCTTCAGCGAATGCGACATCCTCAACTGCGGCATCCCTTGCCAGCCGATAGACAGCGCTGTTGAATTCCTTCATAAGCTCATTCAAAAGAGACCACTGCTTTCTAATGTTTCTTTCGGCTATTTTAATTCTCTCCCTTTCAAGAAGGTCGTTGATGTCATTAATTATGTTTCTAGTCCTTACGAGGGTCAATCTGTGAGGTAGAACCCACAAAGCCATCCTCAACATATCTTCAAATTCACATTTCCCAGAAAGCCAAATGTAAGCCTTAACCAGATTCATTAAGGCTATAGCTGCCCGTTCGCTTAAGGGTTCCTTAATTCGCCCACAGATATCGCGGATGAAATGACAACCTTCACAGAGTGCTGGCGGCTTAACCTCAGATTCTTCTCTGTTCCTTATACACGCTTGAAAATCTCTTACTAAAAGATTTATGTAGCCAGTCAGTGTAGGGTCAATCTCAACTTCGGCGACTTCTTTTCGTATCTCCTCCAGCTCCTCAAAGGAGAAGACCTGAGGCATAGACTCAACTATGTTCCACTCATATTTCTCCAATATCTCTTGAAGCCGAAACTTCTCGCTTAAGGTCAGAGACTTCAGAAAGAGGCAAACGTCAAACCTGTCATAAAAGGGCGGAGGGTGGATGAAGGACGTAGCATCCATAGGGTTTTCATTAGCCACTAAGACATAGTCTTCAACCTTGGCCTTCTTCCCGTATGCCCAAACCTCTCCGAACTGCATCATGTGATGGATGTTTGCGGTTGTATATGGATTAAGCCTATTAACCTCGTCTATGGCTTTCCCTTTACTCTTTACAAAAGCAGCCCAAAGAACTTTTTCAACACCCTCCCTTTCTAATGAAGGTATGTGTAGGCGACCGACAACTTCGCCACGTTTTACCTCAGAGGCGCCGGAAACCACGACTAGATCGTCGCCGCAGATACCTCTTAAGGTAAGAAGCATAAGAGTTGATTTGCCAACCCCGCGCGGTGCACGGATTAAAGTGGTTGATCTTGGATGAAGCTGATTTAAGACTAAAATCCGTATTACTTCTTCGTTACCGACGAACCGTGAATTTATCTCCCTTTCCAAATTCCTTATCTTGTTTTGTGCACCCAGGAAAAACTGCCTCCTAAAGCCTCTTGAAGTCTCTTAAAATATTCGAATTGAGGGATACTGCGAGATCACGATAAAAATGGACATAAGAGCCGTGATTATTAGGAAAGCCACCGCAAACTTTAGTAGTCTAAGCCGTCGCCGCATACGGATGTTCTCTTCCTCCAACCCTCTCAGACGGTCCTGCAGCAGTATAGCGACCTTCCTATTGATTATAACGGTCTCCTGCATGTCCTTGCCTAGGTAGAGGGTTTCAAGAATGTCTGAAGAACCCTTTGCTGTGGGTTTTCCTTCATCAGATTCCCATGAAATCCTGAAACTATCGCTTCTGGCGGAAACTTCTATCTTCACAGGATTCTCTCTAGCTTGCTTTTCGAGAAACTTTATGTATTTTTCGCTTTCCATCTCTCTCAAACAATTAGTAGTCGACTCGTCTCATTTTAAGTTTTCTTAATATTGTTAACAAAAGATTCACCCAAAAAGATCAATCCGAGATTCACTACAACTCGGCGTAAAAACGTGAAGCAAACCAAAAGCATTCCGAAGGCGGAAGAGTTCTACGATGTAAAATATCGGCTGAAAATAAAACTGAATAAGTAAAGAAGAGAATGGAAAAATCCATTAATCCGTTATATGTCTTCATGCTTTCAAAAATGGCGAGTCCTTGTAGGTCGGTCTCAAGATTCTTCAACTCTTCACGAGAATTTCGATCTGCAAAAAGTATTTTGTCGAGAAAGCCATGTTTGATTTTGGCCCCCATCTCTGTGTG
>CAYSEL010000016.1:0-3272 GCA_964430035.1 uncultured Candidatus Bathyarchaeia archaeon | reverse complement strand
AAAATGAGGGAAGCGTATTGCCCACCCAAGATGGAGGAGGGGAACCCTGTTCTTGAGCACGCTAGATATATAGTGTTTCCACAACTCGGAGTCTTAGAGGTTCCAAGAGCAACCAAATACGGTGGACCAATAGCCTTCGAGAACTACGAATCGCTGAGGCAGACATATATGAAAGGAGAGGTTCATCCCTTGGATCTTAAGAACGGCGTTGCCGAGGCACTTGTGCAGATACTGAAACCAGTCAGAGAACACTTTACGAGGCACCCAGAGATACTTGAAAAAATGAAAAACATCGAAGTGACAAGATGAAGAAGTTACTCAAAAATACAACCTTTATATTTCCTTTTTTTGGCTATGCATAGACATTTTCCCCTATTAGTTACCCATTCCCTCCCTTAGGTTTCAAGTTATGCCGCGTATGATCTTGCTATGGATGCTACTGTTTCGCTTGATGAATTTACAATGTATGTTTGCAGACGGTATTAACAGATCTTGCTGCACATTTATTTGGTTTAATTTGTTTAATGCATAGTTTGGCGAATAATTATGTCCACGGTGTTTCAAGACGCTGTACTGACATCTGGAATTTCGAGAGAAGTTGAATTAGGCCTTAAACATAAACAGAGACTTTTGTCCGGTCTTTCTGTTCTTAGACTACTTGATGTGGGATGCAGTAATGGTGCTATTTCTTTATTGTATGCGCGATTTTGTGGGGCAGCTAAGGTGTACGGGGTTGATGTTAATCCTAGACTTGTCAGTGAAGCGGAAAAAAGGATGTTAATGCGTTTTCTTGTGACATGAATGTTGATAGGCTTCCTTTTGATGACGGCTTTTTTGATCTAGTTACCTTAACTGAGGTTCTTGAACATCTATACGATACTGATCATCTGATCATGCGTTGGATGAGATTCGACGTGTCTTGAAGCCTAATGGTTTTCTCTTGGTCAGCGTGCCAAATCTTGCAGCTTGGCATAGCAGAATTAGTTTGCTCTTGGGATATCAGCCATATCAATGTGAAGTGAGCTTTTATTACCATGTCGGCACCATTGTCGAGCTGGATGGGGCGAACAAGCATATTAGGGCTTTCACATTACGGGCACTTAAGCGTCTGCTCCAGAAACATGGGTTCGAAACATTGGCAGTCGCTGGGGCGCCATCAGAACATGTTTCGGAAGTAAGAAAGAAATTAAGTTGGCTTCCCATGATTCTCGACGATTTCTTTTCGAGATTCCCATCAATTGCGGGACATGATATTGTTTTATGTAAGAAGCGGTAGTTCTTGCCAAAATTGAACTCATAGAAAGATAATGTTCACAGTCATGAATCAGTATGAATAAATGCGGAAAGCGCAGTAATAATGGCATTTGGAATCAATTGAAGAAGATCTGGATAGTTGAGGTCTTTTTCTATTAGTCACTTGAGCACGCTGGTTTGTTTAACATTTATTTTGGTGCTGATTGTTTTAATATGGGAGGACTCTAATTGATATGAGATTATGCGTTGAAAGCATTATGTCTTGTTTCTTGCTGGATAACCCTACTTTCATTGACTGCAGGAAAAGGTGTAGATCTTGAGGAAAATTGGTATTCTAACAATGCTAGGTAAAGGGTTTAATTACAATTTTGGGGCGAACTTACAAGCTTACGCATTGCAACATGTAGTCTCTTCCTTAGGAGATTACTGTGAGATAATAGACTATGTGCCTCCTCATGGTCTGTTCAAAGCCTTCCAACGGAATCTACAGTATAAAGGCATTAGGTATGCAGTTTCAAGGGTCATTTCTATTCGTCTTGAGGAATTTAATAAAAAAATTATTATAAAGAAAAAGGATGCTGATGCCATGATTCAAGGATCTAACAACTTTAGAGGGCAGCATCTCAATTTTAGTTCAAAGACCTTCCAAGGGTTCAATGACCTAAGTGATCACTCCAAATATGATGTTTATATTGCGGGTTCAGACTTAATCTGGGCGCCTTGGTTTAATGATTGGGAAACTCTCCGTGTTTATCTATTGGGCTTTGTGAAAGAAGGACGGAGAGTATCATATGGTGCAGTTGTAGGTAAATGGATCCCAAGATGGGCACGTCCTATATTTCGGGAATACCTTGAAAAATTTTATCTAGTGTCCGTCAGAGACGAGATGAGTGCAAAGGCTCTCCGAGAATTTACTCAAGATGATATAGAAGTTGTTCTTGACCCTGTTGCTCTTTTGAGAAAAAAGGAATGGTTCAATCTGTTAGGACCTCCTAGGAAGGAGCCTAAGAAGCCTTATGTCTTGGTTTATGATATTTGTCGGTTCAAAGATATCCAGCGAGAAATGAAGCATGTTGCTAGGAAAAAAGGCTGGAATCTAGTTACATACATTCCATCTAAAGATTCCTTCTCTTTCTATTCCTTTGATCCTTTGGAATTTTTGTGGCTATATCAGAATGCTGATTTTGCCGTCTCTTCATCATTTCATGGCACTGTCTTTTCTGTTTTGTTTAACAGGCCATTTTACGCTGTAGATCCCAGCCCAATTGCTTCTGAGTTTAGAATTAGAGACTTTTTGGAAAAATTGAACCTTAGAGATAGGTTTGTTGAGCCTAAAAAGCTGAGATTAATGAAGTTTGATGAGCCTGATTGGAGCCTAGCTAATTCATGTCTGGAAAATGAAAGACAACGATCTCTTAATTTTCTGAAGAGGGCTCTCAGAGGTGTTGAAGAGTGAAACCTGCAATTGAAGTGGTAAAGGGTAGATGTGTAGGCTGCTTCGGTTGTTTCAACGTCTGCCGCTCAATGGCAATTGATATGAAATTTAACAAAGAAGGTTTTTATACTCCTGTAATTGATAAGGCAAAATGCGTTGAATGTGGCAGATGCTGTGAAGTCTGCCCTGTTATTTCCTTGCCAGTTTTAGAAAGGCTATCTAAACCATTTGCCTATGCCTCTTGGAGTAAAGATGAGAGGACCAGAATGACAAGTTCATCCGGAGGCGTATTCACTGAGATTGCTAGGACAGTCTTAGAGAAGGGGGGAGTTGTTTACGGGGTCGTATGGGGCGATGACCTCATTCCAGTTCATGAGAGAGCTGAAAACAACATAATGTTGAAGAGAATGAGAGGTTCAAAGTATGCCCAGAGCTACGTCGATGAAGCTTATCGGAAGATAATCGGCGATCTTGAGAGAAGAGTACCTGTGCTATTCTCTGGAACACCGTGCCAAGTTGCCGCTCTTAACAGAATAGTAGGGAAAGAGAAGAGCACAAACCTTTACGAAGTCGACATTGTCTG
>CAYSEL010000015.1:0-4721 GCA_964430035.1 uncultured Candidatus Bathyarchaeia archaeon | reverse complement strand
TCTTAACCGTTACGTCAAAATCTTCTGTCAATGTGTCAGGGTCATATAGACCTACTGAAAGAACGAGGTTTCTCCTCACCGCACCAAAAGCGCCTGGAATAATTAACAACATCCCAAAGATTGCTTGGAAACGTCGGCCCATCTCCATTGCTATGATATACTCGTAAGCCTGAAGCCTTGAAATAAGGTTTCTACGATTGTATACTCTTACATTTCCAGAAACAGCTCCTATCTTAGGGTCTGATAGAGGTTTTATTAGCTCGAATAAAGAGTTTTTTCAAGAATAGTGTCAGCGTCAACAACGACTATTATGTCGCCAGTTGAAAAGAGTAGCCCGTGATTTATGGCTCTAGCTTTTTTCCCGCTTGCTTCTTCACGGTGCACGAGCTTTATCAGACCCTTATTCGCAAACCTTTCCGCTTTTTCGAATGTTCTGTCAGTTGATCCGTCATCGACTACAATTATTTCTTTATTCGGATAATCTTGCTCCAATAAAGCAGTAATGGTTCTTTCAATGCACTCTTCCTCATTGTGAGCTGGCACAATTATTGAGACCAGAGGATACTGCTTGAAACCATACTCTTTTGAAGTAAGCCTGATGTAAAGGCTGTGAAGGAGGAGAACTGCTGCTTTGCCTATGGAACGTGGTAGATCAATAACTATGGGGATAGATAATGTCCATAACACCTGTTCCGGTGTCATTTGAAGATAGTTAAAAAATATGGACAGCGCATCTTGAAAAAGATCCAACGAACACCCCCTTAACCCATTCTAGTCCATTAATTCCTAAACTATTGATTTTTGTTTGAAGAACTTTCTATGTTCTGCTGATTTAATATGTCATTAATTCGACGTGCAAGTTCCTCCATCTCAACCTTCAAAGATCCGAGTTTGTCACCAGTTCTCGAGAAGGCTATTAAGAGCACCTTTTCTTCATTTAAAGCTAATATGTGTCTACTGCTTCCTTCCACTAGAATTTGACGAAATTGATCAATATCTGCAAGTTCAATGCATTTTATACCCACATTGAAAAGTAAATTGGCCAATGCTCCAAGCCTTTCCGAATTGATGTTTTTTGGTAGAATTGCAGCAAGAGAAGATCCCTCTCGGTTAACAATAGCAAAGCCTGTAAGCTCTTGGTTTTCTGTAAATTCTTTAACTATCTCGTTAAGTCTTGAACTCTTGTCAATAATCTCTCCAGCTTCATTTTCTTCCTGAGAAGATATCAGACGCCAGAGCTTGGCTGTGCCCACTTCTTGAAAATCAGCTTTTCCAGCCATTCTAAAGGTCGCAAGATACTTAATCACAGCAGTTTTACTAAGCCCGGACCGCCTCACCAGATCTAATGTGCTTATATTCCCCCCTGATTTCCTGAGAGCTTCAATTATTCGGGATTCGTAACTTGTCATCATTCTCACCTAGACTACTTCTGTTAGATGGACACCATCTTTATCTGATGATATATTATAGAGTCCTGTTCTTGGCTGTACACCGTAGATGAAAAGGCCTCCATCAATATCTTTAAAGACGAAGAGCAAGTTAGCCAACTTACTCAACATCTCAAGTGACTTCATCCCTTTCTTAGCAACAGCAACCAAAATCTCCCTGTTTTCAAGCGCTCTTTGCATGGCTTCATCCAGAAGCTTCACAGTATTATCCTGTCCGTAAAGGATCTCAAAGGTATCTAAACCTATGAACTCAACAATGTTGGAATGCTTCTCTCTCAATTTTACAAGGAAGTCATTGTACTCCTTTCTAAACTCCATCAATGATAGCTCCACAATCTCGGAGCTCTCCTTTTGTGTATGCTCCAGAAATTCCAAGTATTCCCTAACGGTCGGGAAGAGCTTGTCTATTCTCCACGTTATCCACGACTTCGGCTTAAACGTGTAAATAGAGTCTATTTTCAAATACTGCTCTGAATTTTCTTGGAAAGTAGCTCCTATTGAATGAACTCTGACAACACCAATGCCTCTCGATGCAAGGCTGATGGCAATTTGGTCAAGGAATGGAATGTATCGCGGTCCCACTCCATGTTCAACGACGAATAAGGTTAAGTCTTTTCTAGGCAAGCCTCCGATGATCTCGTCAAAATTAGGTATGCCGGATGACCGATGATTTTCATCAATGTCAGAAGGTTGTTTCGAACAGAACGGCGTTATAGTATTGCATGATGGGAAGTATTGGAATCTACCGTCTTTTAGCGTGTAAATGTATTTTTTCTGACTCCTTTTCACTCCTCTTAGCTTGTTAATCTCGATTTCCCTTGCTGTTCTCGACTCTAGTTGCTCAGAAAACACCTGTCCCCCCATTGACTCTCCGTGAATCTCGATATCTCTAAGAGTAACTACACCATCCACTATATAATCTAAAACCGACTGTGAATCAGTCTCTGATATGAAGATTAGATGAGTACCCACTTCATGGGCGAACTCGCAGAGACTCTGAGTTAACGCCGCGCCCTGATCGCTTATTCTTAGACAGTCAAGTAACGCGTTCCAACTATCGATGACCATAACAGGATTGTCCATCTCTTCGACATCTTCATAGACTGTCTTGAAGAAATTTAATGCTGAGCCGAAGTCGAAAATTTGATCCCGCGAAGATCCAGTTGAGCCTATCGCCTTCAAAAGCTTGCTCGGTGTAGCATTAACAATGTTTTTCTCTGGTACAACGCTTGTGACCCATGGGAAGAGGCTGTAGAGCTTTTCTGGGTTTATCCGTGTCGATAGGTACAGACCATTTCTTTCATCACATATCTCTTTCAGAATCTCCAAAGAGAGTATTGTTTTCCCAGTTCCCGCCCTACCTTTAATCAACAATGTCTGCCCGGGAAATAGCTCAAAGAACCTTTTGATCTCCCATGGAATACTCATCTTGTTTTCCAATTTTTCACCTCGGGGCCTCCAAAATCTCTTCTCTCTTCGACTTGCGTTCTCTCAGTTTTTCTTCTGCTATTCGCAAAAGCTCATAGGGATTGACGGGCTTCATGATATACGCGTCAGCCCCATATTTTAGAGAGGCAATAGCATTTTCAAGTGATGGGTAGCCTGTTATGACGATTTTGATCATGTCTGGAAAACTTTCCTGGAACTCTGCCAGTACCTGTGTTCCACTCATGTCACCAAGTTTAATGTCTATTAATGCTAGATCGTAAATTGCTGTCTTTGATTTTTTTATAGCTTCCTGTCCCCTTTCAGCCACATCTACTTGGTAGCCTTGCACCTCTAAAATCATCTTCAAACTACTTAGAATGTCTTTGTCATCATCAACCACGAGTATACGTTTCTTCATTTCTAACTCCCTACGGTAACTCTCTTCGGCAATTTAATCGTAAAGGTGGATCCCTGCCCAACTTTACTTTCTACAAGTATCAGGCCACCGTGAGCCTCAACAATTCTCTTACAAACAGCTAAGCCAAGCCCTGTTCCCTTTGCTTTTGTTGTAAACAGAGGTTTGAAGAGCTTAGGCATATTCTCCTCATGTATGCCTACACCAGTATCTTGAACACTTATTAAGATGTCTTCATCGGTTTGAGAAGCCTTAACAGTAAGATGTCCGCCTTCTGGCATAGCCTGTATAGCATTCGTAAAAAGGTTGATTAGGACGCGTCTCAATAATACTGGATCTGCGTTTATTGGTGGAAAATCTTGTGGAATCTCGATTGAAGTCTTTATGCTTTGTAAATTATCGATGTTAACTGCTGACATAACTTCCTCTACAATCTTACTTAAGATGATCGAGGAAAATTCGACACTTAATGGTCTCGCAAAATCTTGAAGGTCAGATACGATCTTATTCATATACGCTACCTGTTCATCAATTATTTTAAGCATCTCCGTTAAGCTCGCAATTTTATCATATTCAATTAGATTAGCGGAAGAATGAATCAGATTTTTTATTAAGTACATAGTGTTAACTATGACTTGCAAGGGGTTGCGTAAGTCATGTCCCACCATCGTGGCCATTTCACCGATAGCGGCTAATCGCTCCGCATTTCTGAGTTCCCTTGTCCTCTCTTCAACGAGCTTCTCTAGTTTTTCAACTTGTTTCAATCGGCTGAAGGCCGCAGATACATGTGCAGCTAATATTTCTAGAAGTTTTTGATCTTTTTCGTTGAAGGCATTCGTTTTTTCATTTTCTAAGTTTATGACTGCTACGACATTTTCATCAACTTCAACTGGAACTGCAATTTTGGATAACGGTTGAGGCGCATTATCCATTAGCGACGCATTTTCCTTTTCTTCTTTTGTACAGAGTACAATCTGAGTCTTTTTTGTCCTTACCGCTTTTCTTATTACCTCTAGATTGTCAAGGCTCGTAGAAGATGCCCCGTTTACGTCTAATCCTTTAGAGTATAAAAAGTGTAAGATATCACCTTCAACGATTGCAAAAGCTCCTGCAGTAAATCCTAAACATCTCTCTATTGCGTCGAAGGTTAATGCAACAGCTTCCTCTATAGTCTTGGCCTTGCTCAGATTAATTGCATGTCGATGAAGCGCCGTCAACTTTTCAGCGGACCGCCTAAGTTCTTCTTCAGCAAGTTTGTGTTTTGTTATGTCTCTTGAGATTCCGACTAGTTCAGTTATGTTACCATTTTTGTCTTTTATTGGGACTTTTGTCGCTGAGACCCATCTTGTGTTTCCGTTTCTGTCGACTATCTTTTCAACTTTTCCGAGGAGGGATTGCCCAGTCTTTATTATGGTTTCTTCGTCTTGGAG
>CAYSEL010000014.1:0-2737 GCA_964430035.1 uncultured Candidatus Bathyarchaeia archaeon | reverse complement strand
CAACTAATGTTACAGTCTCGCTGTGACCCGCAACTATAATGGTGTTATTTCCCGTTTGGGGAGAGACCCATTCGAGTATGTCACCATTCCTCACAACATCCTTACCTGACGCTTCACTGCAGAGGGCGTTAATTCCGCTGTGGTATGAACTGGGGATGAAACTTGGAATTATGTTATTCAAGATTTTCCAGAGGGATCCTTGAACCAGCATGCCTGAAGTGTCATCCGCAGGTGGATTTCCATACCACGTTAGGATGTAGGCTATCTTCCGCCACGCCTCGTTGTCAGTCGCTGGCGCAAGAGAAACCTGATATGTGTGTCCAGTGTAGATGGGCGCTCCATAATTTATACAGTACGCCATAGCGTCTTGCCCATTGACCCTGACGTAGAAAGCGCCTGCATAGTATCCATTGAAAACCTTTCCAACCCAATGTGAAGGCTGGTTAAGATTATAAATATACACATTTACAGTCTCCGCCATGACTGGAGAGAGGCTTAGGATACTCAGAAGTATAAAGAATAACGGAAATAGCCAGATTTTATATAATTCGCGCTTCATATGCTTCTTTTCCTACTTCATTTGTCCTGCTATAACTTTTTAAATAGATGTGAAAGAACATCACAGAAAAAGTCTAAGAGAGTTCTATTCTAAAATTACTGCTTCCAGATCTCGCCATACTCAAATTTGTTAGAGGTTTCACGTGAAAGGTGAGAAAGGATTTTCATCCTGTAGTGTTGTGCCCAAGGCTCTGGGCAAGACCCTGTTTGCAAATTTGCCGAAAAATAAAGAATAACGGAAATGGTTGAAGCAGTTAGGCTAAACTCTCTTAATTCGCATGTATGCATATAAGGCCAAGATTGTTGCCGCTAGTGAAGTTATTGGTCCGAAAGGCACTTCAGGCACTACGAAATGCATATGCCCAATATTGCTCATCTGTCCAGCTGCTACATACTCATTGTTACCATACCTGTAATGAACCGTTGATGTCGTGCAAATTTTGGCGTTTGAAGGTGCAGTCCATGCGGGAACATCGATATACCTAACACCAAATTGTTCAAGGACTTGAACATCATAGAAGAACATTGTCTGTGAGTTGCCATTCGTGTCCGTCCAGCCAATCTTTATTGTAACAAATTTCTCCGCGGATACTTCGGTGACATTCCAGATTCTTATGTAGATTGTCTGCCCTGGGAAGACGAGATAGTTGCCCTGCGGAGGCTCTGTAAGGGCTTCGATTCCACCCCAAGTATCGGTGTAGACGTAGAGTACGCCTGTTCCCTGCTTAGCACTAACTGGGACACTGCATAACATGAGCAGGAGGAGGAAAGGTATCGGCAACAATTGTGACTTTTGCATCATACTCACAACTTATCTTATTTTTAATCGGATGTCAACATATAAAGCAATATGGAAATGTTCTATAGAAAAAACTGGGCTTTTTTCCATTCAAAATCTCAGGCTAAATCCTCTATAAGATAGTTGTTCTCTCAAATAGTCTAAGGAGAATTGAAAAATCACCAATTAATTCACGTGTGCCATTATTTTTTCTTCACAGAATATAAGCGGA
This sequence comes from uncultured Candidatus Bathyarchaeia archaeon, assembly GCA_964430035.1. Taxonomy (GTDB): domain Archaea; phylum Thermoproteota; class Bathyarchaeia; order Bathyarchaeales; family DTEX01; genus JANXEA01. The sequence continues at coordinate 1,169 of CAYSEL010000014.1, read as the reverse complement.
TAGGCTAAGATTCTAAGGATTTCTACGTTTCCAAGTATTGCCTTTAACTCTTTAAGCTCAAGCATCGTCAAAGCCTTCGTCGCGGGAACCATTAGAAGATATATTGCCAGATAGGCTATAGCGCCAAGAGTTACGCTTAGGATGCTTGGCAATGGTACAGCTTTAATCGCGAAGAGCGGTAAGGCTGAAGTTATGGAGGAAATATAAATCTTCGCCAGCTTCCCCCAATTTAGACTGATTCTGAAAGATTTTCTCGCACGGTAAAAGCCATAAAGAGTTCCGGCTGTGGATGACAAAAGTAATGCAACCACCATTCCATAGGTTTTGAAATGGTAAGTCAGAAGCGGAGCAGTCGCTAGAAGCACGGCTGAATTTGCAACTCTGACCATTAAGTTTATCCTTGTCTGACCCAGACCGTTAAAGAAGCTTCCAAGGACAAGCATCCCTAAACCTGAAAAGAGATAAATCGTCATGTATATTGCGAGGATGCTTGATGCAAGTCCGTATCCTTCACCATACACTATTTCAACTATTTCATTCGAGAAGGAGATTAGCAGAACCGCTATAGGCAGGACCACCAAGCTCGAGTATTTCACCGAGGTTTTAAAGAACTCTCTCAGCGTACCTTCTCGATCTTCAAGTTTTGAGAAGGCTGGAACGAGCACAGTCGCGATTGGTTCAGCAACGCTTGCGACGATCATGTTGAGGTTCATCGCCGCTTGGAAGTTTCCAACATCATAGTCTAGAGTGAAGTTTGAGAGTAATATGCCCCTAAACTGAACTGTAAAGCCGCCTATCAAGACTGAAACGTAAAGCGGCAGACCATAAGCCAGCAGCATCTTCAAGTTCTCAGAGAAGTCTGCCGGGTCAGTCCCAGGACGGTTTAGGGATCTATAGATCTTGAAAGTGAAGAGTATGGCGCCTATAAGGCATGCTAAGGCAAAGCTCACAAGGTATCCTGTTATGGCGCCGACTACGCCGAAGCCTAAAAGGACTAGAAGAGGTGATAAGACAGCTTTTGAGGATGATTGGACAACGTTTGTGAATGCTACATATTCCATCTTATCTAAGCCTATAAATATTGAGTTAACCGTTGTCAAAAAAGTTTGAAGAATTATTAAGACTGATGTCAACCTTACAAGTTCACTTATCTCAGATCTGTTCAGGAT
>CAYSEL010000013.1:0-3280 GCA_964430035.1 uncultured Candidatus Bathyarchaeia archaeon | reverse complement strand
GTGCTGGAAGAAAAATGAGAGGATTACTCTCATAAAAGAAAAAAATTAGATTAGATAGACGAGAGCCGCTAAGGCACAACCATAAGAGTCTTGCGGAATATCTAAGGTTTCGATTCTGTATTTTGTCTCGGCAAATTCGATCCCCCTAATCTTTGCCATTTCTCCGATTCTCTTTTCAAGCTCTTTTTTCATGGTTGCCTGATCCATCTTTCCATAAACTTCAGCTACGAGACCGTACCCCTCCTCCTCGTCTACACCGTAAGCGATACCAGCGCTTATTGTTTCTCCCCTCCCTTCAGCTATTGAAATTACGGCGTATGTTATGGCGCCTATTGGCAACTGTCTCAACTTCGTCTCTACACAGTTAGGCGGAATGATTGAACTCACCTTGACAAGGTTACACTGGGCTAAGCCAGCGTTTTTTAATGCTTGGTCGAAAGCATTAAGGCTTGAGGTTTTGCTCACAGCTTTGCCGCTGGTTACGAAAAAGGCTTTAGGGATCATACAGTTCACCTCTATTTAACGAGTTGCGTGTCTTCCTAGATAAACCAAAAATATTAATCTTGCGATTGAACATGCATCAATAAAATTTAAAGGTCGTAAGTGGCAATTTGCGTTCAATTCAAGCGGCAGGTTGGTTATGTTTAAATCCCAAGAAAACGAATTGCTTTCTAAGAAGTTACGAAGCATTAATAGAGAAGTGTACCAGTTGTCGAAAAGCAAAAAGATAGTGTACATAGAATTAAGCTTCTTAGCTCATGCCACGGAAGATGCAGACAAAGTTCTTAAAGCAGCCCGGAATGTTCTCCCACTTGAAAGCGTTAACGAGGTGACATTCACTAGGAGAAAATTGAAAGGAGAATACGGGAACCCCATAATTCTTTTCAAGACACAGATTAGAAACCCTGGACTGGCTGAGGCGATCCTTAGAAATATCTCTTCAAATCTTACGGAGTTGGATAAAGAATTTTTACTCAGAAAGTTTGAACTGCATTTGAAAAAAGGAAACCTGTACCTCAGGCTTGATAAACAGGCAGCTTTCATGGGAAGACTTAAATTCTGCAGAGCCGACCCAATTCATCTACGTGTTCACTTCAAAACTTCCAATGTGGAAGATTTAAAGGATATTTGCCGAGATATCGGGATGTTGCCATGAAGTTCTACGTTGATTTGCATCTTTGTCCAAGGCTGGAAGACCATGCTCAGACTAGAATGTTAATTAAAAAATCTGCTGAGCTCGGTTACAAGGCGCTGGGTATATCCTTTCCGTTGACTATCGATCAGAAAGAGATAGAAATGGTGAAGGGGTTCTGTGAAGATGTTGGCGTTGACCTTGTTACGAGAATCGACTTGAAAACAAGAACCTCTGCCGAGATGCTTAAAAATCTAAGATCATTACGCAGAAGGTTCGAGGTCGTAGCAGTCCAATGCCACTCAAAAACAATCGCTAGGCAAGCCGCTAAGGACAGAAGGGTCGACCTGCTCTCTTTCCCTTTTGCTGGTATGGGCGGATGCTTCTTCGATAATGCTGCGGCTGAGCTTGCCTCAAAAGCGCTTTCCTTTCTCGAAATTGACATGGCGCCCCTCCTCTATCTAAGCGGGCTTCAGAGATCACACTTTTTAACGGCTCTCAGGAAAGAGGTTTCCACAGCAAGAAGATTTAAGGTTCCAATTGTCCTCTCAAGCGGAGTGTCAGATGTAAGCCTCCTTAGAAAGGCGGAAGATTACGCCTCCCTAGCTTACCTTTTTAACCTAGACCTTCACGAAGCTAGACAAGCCTTCTCAGATAACCCACGGGTCATAATCGAACGGAATAGGAGAAAACTCAGCCGAGACTATGTCGCTCCGGGAATATACATTGTTAAGAGGGGGAAAGATTGCCGCGTGAGATAAGAAGACGTTACATATTAGCCAAGATCGAATGCGAAGGAGAGTTTGATGAAGCCGGTTTTAGCGACGCAGTATGGACTAACATCCTAAAACTATTCGGCGAATACGGCGCCAGCCAAACTGAACTTGGCATAATAGAATTTGACCTGGAGACAAAACAGGCAATACTGCGTTGCTCTCACAAGGCTTTAGACCTGGTAAAGGCTTCACTTGCATCAATCACAAAGATAAAAAATGAAAGGGCGTCTGTCCATCTCCAGCTGGTCTCCGGAACGTTAAAGGCTTTGAGAAGGAAGGCTCAAAGAGCCGCGAAATAAAGTGGGTGGGCAACTGGGTTCTGTAAGGTCGAGGGAAAACTGGACTACATTTTATATATTCCAATCCAAACTTTTCATTACTGGGGCTTGGCATTTGACTGGTCTAATCGACAATAAGGATGCGGAGAGTCTCTTCTTTGCGCTTTACAGATTAGCCGAGATGGGGGCGATTAATAAGCCGGTTAAGATATCGACGAAGTTCCTTGCTGAAAAGTTAGATCTCTCCCAGCAGACGGTTTCCCGACGGCTTATAGAGATGGAAAGAAAAGGTTTAATCAGTCGAAGCGTCACTCGGGAAGGCACCTACGTTAAGATATCAAGTTTAGGAGTCAGAATTTTAAGAAAAGTCTACACGGGTTTAAACGTTGTTTTCGAAGAAGAAAGACCTCTCTCCATCACCCTTGAAGGAACAGTCTTCACCGGACTCGGAGAAGGCGCCTACTATGTGACCCGACAGCCTTATAGAACCCAGTTCATCGAGAAGTTAGGCTTCGATCCTTACCCAGGCACCCTTAACATTAAGTTAAGTGACGATTATAATCTGAAGATGAGACGTGAACTAGGAATGTACCCAGGCATAGAAATAATGGGCTTCAAGAATGAAAACCGAACATTCGGCTCAGTAAAATGTTTTCACGCATTGATAAACAATAAGGAGAAAGGAGCCGTTATCTTCGCTCTCAGAACCCACTACAATGACTCAGTCATGGAGGTCATTGCGCCCTCATGCCTACGTAGCCGTCTGGGACTAAAGGACGGAAATAAAGTCAAGGTTGAGGTTTTTCTGAAATAGTTTTAAATTTTTTTTTGAAAGTTCACTTCGCCTTTACCAGCTGGACCATCCGTTTATCCTTCGTTAATGTGGAGACAGAGATTAATCCCGTAACCTCCATCTTCATTAGAGCATTGTTGAGTTCGCTTATCCCTATATCCTTATAAAAAGCCTTGAGCCTCTCAAATATCTCTTCATCCGTCAAAGAGCCCTTCTCTTTAAGGATTTCCATTATAGTTGTGTAGATGGGTTGAACCTTCCATGTGCTACTGGTCACGGTCCTCCCTCTTTCCTAGTTTCT
>CAYSEL010000012.1:0-13193 GCA_964430035.1 uncultured Candidatus Bathyarchaeia archaeon | reverse complement strand
ATTGTGCCTCCTGAAAGTCCGCCGATCCTATTTGCAAGTATCGGCTTCATGGTCTCAACGTCTATGGCCATGGCTCGAACAGTGTTGATGGCTGTTATGCCGTCTGCTCCAGCAGAAGCAGCTGCTTCCGCCAGACCTTTTATTTTGGCAACATTAGGCGTTAACTTGGCAAAGACTGGCTTTTCCACAGAGGCTTTAACCTTCTTCACGACGCTCGCCACTTTTTCGGGGTCTTGCCCAATTTCAGCCCCGATGTCCTCAACATGTGGGCATGAAAGGTTAAGTTCTACAGCGTCTGCGCCGGCTTCGATGGCCTTCACAGCAACCTTGGCGTACTCTTCAGGAGAGAAACCATAAATGCTAACAATCATAGGGACATTTAGATTAGATTTCTTTATCTCTTCAGCGAACTCGTCGATGCCGGGGTTCGGCAGTCCAAGAGCATTCAGAAATCCACATTCGACTTGGACGACTGTTGGGTTGGCGTAACCTTCTCTCGGTTTTAAGCCGACCGATTTCGTGGTTACTGCGCCTGCTCCTGCACGTGCCGCCTCTTTCAAGGTTTCAGCAGAGATGCCAAGTATTCCTGAAGCCAGAATAGTTGGGTTCCTCAGGTTCAACCCCGCTAACTCAGTCCTCAACCTCTGAAATTCTTGCATCTTTATCATAGAAAGTTTTCAGCATTACGCTATATTAAATTATTCAATCCTTCAGCCTAAGTGCTCTTTAAGGACGGGTAGACAAGAAGATGCAAAACGGAATGAGTTCTTATTTCATCACCTGTTTGGTCAACGTGAAAACGTTATTCATCATAAACTTAGAATAGGCGAGCCTAACCTTATTGATTAAATATGAGCTGAAAGCGTGCATTTTTACCTCGTAGACGAGCCAAGGCTAATTTCTATCCAAGAAAATAAATACGGTGGGTCTTTATTCGGACGGTTTAATAAAGAAGGCTCTCACATCTTGCCTTGTTAGGTAATAGATGATTGTTGGACATGTGAAGATGCATGATGTACTCATAGGAATCGTTAAAAGTTGATGCCTATGTGCTGTAAAGTTAAACCTGCTCACCAATGCAGCATCAAGGAAACTGAGAATTGCGCCAAAGATTCCGAAGACGGCGACAAGAATGGTTATGTAGAAAGCCCATTTCCTTCCTTTTCGTAGCCCATAAGCCAATACTAAACCTACGGGTTGCGTGATTGCCATAAAAACTATTAAAATGAGAAACGATTGCCAGTAACCGCCTCTAGTTGTGAGAGAATGGAACACGGCTATTAGGAGCGAAGTAAACAGAGGCAATATTCCTATCAATGTTGAAGAGACTTTCACGCCTCTCGGCTTATCAATCGATGCCATGTTCGACTATTTTATCAGCAAGTCATCTTAAATTTTTCCACAAACTTGAAGAGACTTAAAAAATCAAGGTATTATTGGATCCACATGGAAAAGGTTATTCATCTGGTAAGATAATTTATTTTAGGTTCATGGTGGAAGGCTTTTGAAGTCAACCATAATCGTTTCCATTATAGGAGTCTTAGGGTTTAATGAGAATAGAAGAATCATTGCTAAAGCTCTTTTTCCGAAGGATGTATCGAAGACCGTTGAAAAACTTTTGGAAATTGAATCGGGGAAGGCAACGCCGGAGGTCGCATCCGTAGTCAATGATCTCAAAGCGAAGGGGTATTCTCTCTTTGCCGTTGAAAATCAAGAGCTAGCGCAGGCTCTTAAAGGTGATTTAGGGGTGGAAGTCGATGTCGAAACTCCCTCAAGCATAGGCGAGTCATTCCGGGAAAGGATGGAAGAGTTAGCGGTGGAAGTAGGCTTTGCTAAGGACCACTCAGAAGTTAGGGAATGGGTTCACAGAGTCTCCATGGAGATGTCAATGGTGAAGGTTCAAAAAGCGACAGAGAAAAGAGACTTGCTAGTTGTGCAGGCTGTCCAGTTTCTAGATGAATTAGATGAGACCTTGAACCTCTTCATGAGCCGTTTACGTGAATGGTATGGACTCCATTTTCCAGAGTTCAGCCGCCTAGTGGATGACCATGAAACCTACGCAAGACTTGTGCGAAACTTAGGTATTAGAGAGAAATTCACCGTAGACAGCCTCGAAAAGGAGGGGATTACAACTAGCAAGGCTCAGAAGATAGCGAAGGCTGCGAATATGTCGATGGGCACGCGCCTTCTCGATAGAGATATCGAGCAGATTAAGGCTATCTGCGGGCAAGTCTTGCAGTTATATGAGACTAGGTCTGGGCTTGAACGGTATCTTGAAGAGATGATGGAGGAGGTTGCACCCAATACTTCCGCATTAACTGGTGCAACGTTAGGCGCTAGACTTATCGCCGTTGCGGGTGGACTAAACAGTCTTGCCAAGATGCCCGCAAGCACCATTCAAGTTCTGGGAGCTGAGAAAGCTCTTTTCAGATCGTTGACGACTGGCACTCGGCCTCCGAAACACGGTATAATCTTTCAGCACGCTCTCGTTCATGGTTCTAGCCGTTGGCTAAGGGGAAAAATAGCGCGAACCTTTGCAGGTAAGATTGCAATAGCCGCGAGAACAGATGCTTTTAGTGGCAAATATGTTGGCGACAGGTTGAAGGAAGACCTTAATAAGAGGATTGAAGAGATAAGGAAGAAGTATGCTGAACCGAAGCTTCGGCCTAGCACCCCAGAAAAGAGGATAGAAAAAATTAAAGACAAGCAAATACCTAAAAGCAAAAGCAAGGGAAAAAAGAGTCATGGACGTAAAGGTTGAGCCTTACCGGGATTTTATCGGTGTCTACCAGATTACGCTTGAGGATGGATCAAGGAGGATTGCTACTGAGAACCTTTCTCCTGGCAAGAACGTCTATGGGGAAAGGTTAATTAAGTACAGAGAGGCCGAGTACAGGCTCTGGGACCCCTTCAGAAGTAAGCTTGCCGCAGCAATATTGAAAGAGTTAAGGAGACTCCTGTTGAAACCAGGTCATAAGGTCTTGTATTTAGGTGCGGCTTCAGGCACAACTGCAAGTCATGTCTCAGACATTGTTGGAAAAGACGGCCACGTCTATTGTATCGAGTTTGCATACCGTTCAATTCGAGACCTCATTGATAACGTCTGCAGGTACCGTCCAAACATGGCACCAATTCTGGCTGATGCGAGGCAGCCATGGAAATATGCAACAGTTGTAGGTAAGGTTGACGGCGTATACTGCGATGTCGCTCAGCCTGAACAAGCCCGAATCCTTCTGGACAATGCAAAACTATATCTAAAAAGGGGTGGGTGGGCTATGCTTGCGGTGAAGGCGAGAAGCATTGATGTCACAAAGGAGCCGTCAGAGATCTATAAACGTGAGAGCGAAATCCTTGAAAAAGGCGGGTTTCACATATTGGAAACCATCCATCTAGAACCCTATGACAAAGACCACGCCATGATCATTGCTCAGTTTTGATATAAGTGGAATGGTCTTTCCGTTTCGAATTTAACATCGACCCTCTAAAAAATTCAATCTGCCCAACTATTATTTTAACAGAAGAGACTTAGGCAATATCCTTCCCCGTAGTAGTCATCACCAATTTTCCATGCTTTACACCTTTGCAACTAATGAGCCTGTCAGCAATCTGCCTAATCTCTTGAGGCTGCCCCTTGATGGCAAGGATCTCCATGCAGTTGTGCTCGTCAATGTGGACATGCATTGTGGAGATGATGTTGTTGCACATTTCATGCTCAGTTTTGACTAGTTCTTCCAGTAATCCTTTAGCTTCATATTTATATAGAAGTGTAAGTGAGCCCATTACTCCTCTCTCGGACTTCTCCCATTCCCTTTCAACCAAAAAGTCAACGATAACGTCTCTGATGGCCTTAGAACGGTTTTTGTATCTTCTCTCCTTCATAGCTTCGTCAAATCTCTCCAAAAGTTTTGGGTCAATCGAGACGCTGAACCTTATCATTTTAGCCATAATTCTTCCCTCAACCCAATATTTCCTCTTTCAAAAATATAACAAATATTCTTTGCGTCCCTTTGGAAAAGTTTCAAGATGAGTATAAACTGGTTAAAATTTGCCAATAACAGAATTTGCTTTCACTTAAATTTTGAAAGTCAGGAACCCTGTTATCAAATATTATTTGAGCCAAGGCGCAACCTTTTGCCCATCTAAAAGAGTCTTGAAGGTTTCTTTCTCTCTAATGAGGGCGTATCTTCCACGTTTAACAAGAACCTCTGTGCATCTCGGCCGTGAATTGTAGTTGGAGCTCATGACGAAACCATAGGCGCCAGCATTTAATATGGCTAGTATGTCGCCTTCCTCGATTTTCGGAAGCTTACGTTCTTTTGCAAGGATGTCGCCGGATTCGCATAAAGGACCTGCAACATCATATATCTCCTCCTCTGGTTCGTTGAGTTTATTTGCAACGACTATTGGATGGTATGAACCGTACATGGCGGGTCTGATTAAAGTGTTGAAACCAGCATCGACCCCGACAAACTTCTTGAAGGGAGTGGACTTCACAGTATTTACAGAAGTCAACAGGACGCCGGCGTCGCAGACAATGTAACGCCCAGGCTCAACGCAGAAGAATGGTTCCCCAAGGTCATATTCCTTAATTCTTTTCTTGAATATTTCTAGAACCTTCTCTGCAAATAGGGTGATATCCACAGGTTTTTCCTCCGGTTTATAGGGAACTCCGATGCCTCCACCAATATCTACGAACTCAAAGTTGATGCCTAAGGTTTTTCTTGCGCGGTATGCTATCTCTAGAAGTTTCTCTTCCGCCGAGAGGAAAGGCTCAACTGAGAGGATCCCGGAGCCGATGTGCATGTGTATCCCAAACTTTTCTACACCAGCCTCCTTCGCTATCCTATATGCCTCAACAACATCTTCTTCCCATATGCCAAACTTAGAATTCTTACCGGCAGTAATTACATGCTCATGATGCCCAGCTCCAACCTCAGGGTTCACTCTGACAGATATTATGTTTGGAGCTCTAAGCCTTAGGAGCCTCTTTAGCTGAGATAATGAGTCTATGTTGATAGTTACGTCCCAATCTAGAAGGTACTCTAACTCATCATCCCTCACACTTGTGCCAGTAAAGAGAATTCTGTCCGGCGGAAAGCCAGCTTGTGAGGCGAGGAAAACCTCCCCAGTACTTACAGTGTCTACATATGCCTCCTCGCTCTCTAATATCTTTAATACTGAAAGGTTTGTGTTCGCCTTTGCTGAGTAGTATACCCTTACCTTATCGTAACGTACAGATAAGGCGCTGTAAATTCTGCGAAAATTATCCCTGATTCTCTGCTCACACATGATATAGAGCGGTGTATCAAACACTTCAGCCAACGTAGTAGCAGGAACTCCATCTAAATAAAGGGTACCATTCCTGTTCTCAAAGAGTTCATGCGGGAATGAAACCATTTTAATCCGACCTTAAGAGGCATTACAAGCACGTTAAAGAAAGCCTTTCGCAACCATGAGTTCAGCGCTCAGGATGCCCGCTCCAGCAGCACCTCTTATCGTGTTATGCCCTAGGCAGACATATTTTATTGTCATGACAGGGTCATCTCGAATACGCCCAACCACAACGCTCATTCCCTTCCCTTCATCCCTATCTAAGCGAGGTTGTGGTCTATCAACTTCATCCCTAACAACTATGGGTTTTTCAGGCGCCGTTGGAAGTTTGAGCCTTTGTGGTTCACCGGTGAATTTTCTGAAAGCTTCTATGACCTCGTCTTTTGTCGGTTTTGATTGGAGCTCAACAAAGACTGTCTCGAGATGCCCATCCTTAACATTTACACGGTTGCAGCTTGCACTTATGGCGATATTCGCATACTCAACTGAACTGCCCTTCAGTCTTCCGAGAATTTTTTTCGTTTCAATTTCTATCTTTGCCTCTTCCTTCGAAATATAAGGAACTACATTATCGATTATGTCGAGCGAGGCAACGCCTGGATAACCCGCTCCGCTAAGGGCTTGCATTGTTGAGACAACAACCTTCTTAAGACCGAAAGCCATGAGAGGCTTCAAAGTTAATGCTAGTTGGATGGTTGAGCAGTTTGGGTCTGTCGAGATGAAACCTGACCATCCCCTTCTCCTCTTCTGTATTGGGATAAGCTCTAACTGTTCTGGATTAGCCTCAGGTATGAGAAGTGGAACATCATCCTCCAACCTATGTGCTGCCGCCTTGCTTAGCACGGGATACTCGGTGGCAAATTCTTCCTCGATCGGCCCAGCTAAATCCCCTGGAAGAGCTGAGAAGACAAAGTCTATGTCTCCAGCTTCACATACTGATTTTAGATTTGTATTTGCTACAGTCATCTCGCCTATGTCTGAGGGCATATTGCTCTCCATCTTCCATGCGCATGCCTCCCTGTATCTCTTGCCTGCTGAACGTTCGGAAGCCGCAAGTACGCTAATCTCGAACCATGGGTGATTTTTGAGCATCTCGATAAACCTTTGACCCACCGCTCCAGTTGCTCCCAAAATTGCAACCTTACGTCTCAAGCGCATCCCTCACAACCTTGATTGCCTCTTCAATCATCGACTCATCGATAAATATGCTTATCGTAGCCTTACTCGTCGTCACCTCTATAATATTTATGTTCTTAGCTGCTAAGGCAGCTGAAACTCTTGCGATCCACCCCGGAGAGTCTATGAAGATTGGATTGGTCAACTCTATAAGCCCAATATTCCCTCTAGCACTCAAAGCTTTACAAACGTCTAATTCATGAAGACTGTTCAATAGTTTTTCTGAATCTTCAGAAGTCGTGAAAATTGTGATTGACCCTCTACCTGTGCTGACCCCATAGATGGGTCTATCTCTAAACACATTGAAGATCCTCGCCAGCATCTCAGGGGAGATCTCGCAGAGTAGGCTAATAGCCATCAATCCAGTCTTCTTCGTGACCTCGGGTTTTGTGAAGTTGAAGACCCCGGTGACCTCCGTTCCACCTGAAAGTGCGTTATTTGAGAAGCTGACAATCCTTAGCTTCTGTTCAGGAAGCTTATAAATTAAAGCCTCAGCCTTAACTATCTTTGCGCCTCCATGAGCCAATGCAAACATCTCGCGAATATCCAATTTGTTCAAGGGTTTGGCTGTAGGCACAATTTTCGGGTCAGCGGACATAACGCCTTCAGTCTCCTTCACAAGAACAACTTCTTCCGCCTTAAGACAGTTTGCAAGTATCATGGCGGTTGTGTCGCTTCCTCCTCTGCCAAGAGTTGTTACATTTCCATTCTCATCCTGTCCAAGGAAACCGCAAACCACTACGATTTTCTTATTTAAGAGTGGTTCGAGATAACGTTTAACTCTTCGGCAAGTCTCTTTCATATTAGGTTTAGCATCCTTGAAGTTCGAGTCTGTTATAATCGGCCAACCTTCACAGCCTGGTTCAAAGTAAACGGCATCCTTACCTAGCGACCGAAGAGCAGAACAGAAAATTCTAGCACTTGTTCTTTCACCCATCGAAATAATGTCAGCGTAATCTTTGGCGCTTACCTCACCTATCTGTGACATGACATCGATAAGATTGTTTGTCGTCGCTCCCATCGCGGAGACAACAACAACAATTTCTTTATGACCTGAATTAAGTACCATCTGAGCTGCTCTTCTCATCTTTTCGCCCGATGCTAGGTCGGCGCCCCCAAACTTGATTACAACCCTTTTCCCCAAAGACTCTCACTTCACGTTTCTATTTATTCTAGGAAGATGCGGACATCACCCGAGAACATCGTCCATCGTGTAAATTCCAGGTTTTGTCTGTTTACATAGCCATTCTGCAGCGTAAAGTGCACCTTGAGCGAAGACCTTACGTGAGAATGCCGTATGCTCAATCCTGATCATCTCATGCGGTCCGGCGACTATTAAGTCATGAATACCTGGAATTCCTCCCGCCCTCACTGCAAGAATTTCTAGTTCCTCCGGTTTTCTTGGGCATATGCCCTCTCTTCCATAGACTGTTGAGGAGTACCCTCTGGCTTCTGTTATGAGGACGCCAAGAGTTTTAGCGGTTCCGCTTGGAGCATCCTTCTTTCCAGTGTGATGGATCTCTGTTATGCTGAAGTCATAGTCAGGTGGCAGAAGCGTCAAAGTTTTTACTAGTTTGAACAGAACGTTTATTCCTATGGCGTAGTTCGGCGAGAAGACAACCGGAACCTTCTTCATGACGGCCTCCTTAACTTTACGCATCTGCTCATCTGTGAACCCTGTTGTTCCCATGACGATGCGTTTACCGATGTCAGCTACGATCGGAAGGTTTGATACTTCCGCCTCTGGAGTCGTGAAGGATATGTAAACATCAGCGTCTTTTACGGCTTCTTCTATCATCGAAGGTTCAAATATCTTGATATCAAGGTTGCAAATCCCAGCTTCTCGGAGGGTCTTATTTACCTTTGGGTTTTTCGGAGCTTCGACCGCCCCGACTATCCTATACCCTCTCGAGACAGCCTCCTCTATCAGGGTGCTTCCCATCCTTCCAGCCGCACCTGCAACACATATCTTAATCATAGAAAAGCCCTCGCCAGTATTTCTCTTCATACAACCTTTTGCTGAGATCAACATCGAAGAAATCTTCAACTGGGTTGAATATCTCAGGCGTCTTTTCATAGACCGTTCTGGCAACGTTCAAGACTACCTCGAAACCTTTCCTAGTCATCTTACCCAAAGGCTGCCTGCATGGACCGGAGGGCATGCCTAGAAGGTTCATTAAAGTTTTGTAGGGGAGCGGATTTCTAGCTCTATGCTGTGCAAGTCCGAAAGGCGTGTCCTCCTCAGTCTTAACGGTTACAATAGAGAACAAAGGTTTAAGGATTGAGTTGAGGCTTTCAAAATCGGCCATATTCCCGCTTAACGCTGAGTTAACAAATTTTTGAATAGGCCCCGGCGCGACATTTGAAACTACCGAGATGACGCCGCTTGCCTTGATCAAGGGGTCTTTCATCATCTCAAAGGTTTTGTCATCGTCTCCTGACAGAATATCGAATTCTTCCCCGCATAGGCGCCTCGTAAGCCTCATATTCTCAAGGTTTCCCGTAGCCTCTTTAACAGCGTTTACATTATCAAATCGGGAGTGAAGAATCGCAAGGTCTTGAGGAAGCAGTTGGGTTCCAGTCCTTCCAGGAATAACATAGGGAATAATTTGAACATCTGGGAACTTATGCGCTATTGGTTCAATATACTCTCTCCTTATCTCTAAAGAACTTGGACCATTATAGTAGGGATCGACCAAAAGGACACATTTTACACCGTACTCTGAAACTAAACGGGTGCCATCGATAGACTCTTTCGTATTGTTGCTTCCTGTACCACCGATGGTAAGACATTTTCCTCCACAGAAATCATATACCTTCTTAATGACCTTTATATGCTCGTTCCAAGTTAATGTTGGACTCTCACCAGTCGTTCCAACGGCAAGAATTCCGCTAACGCCTTGCCCCACTTGAAACTCGACGAGACTTCTTAAACCCTCATAATCGATTTTGTAGTTCTTCTTCATGGGCGTTATAATGGCAGTATAACAACCTTTAAACATATGTTTCATATCTGCGCCTCTTTATCGGGAAATTTTTCGGATCCATATTTATGTTTTTCGTTTTTAATTTACGAAAATCGCACTAGACTTTGACCATATTAAAAAGCAGCAATCTAAATGCGCACAAACGGCTTAGGATTAAACCATTCATTAGGCTTTTAATTTATTTTGGCAAATCCAGTCTAACTATAAACTTGTGGTGAGAAACATGAAAGTCAGGATGCCTCTTCAGATATTTTATAGATATTTGTTCAACTGATGATCTGCCTTTGACAGCCGAGGAGAACCTTTCCGATGATTTAGATAAATTACGATTTTCGCAAACGTTTTTATCTTTAAACAACACTATTCAACTCATGGATGATGTCGACCTTGAGATTTTGAAAATCTTAAAAAAAGACGCTAGAACAAAATATGTCAAGATTGCTAAGTCCGTAGGGTTAACAGAGGGGGCTGTTAGAAGAAGAATAAAAAAGTTAATCGAAGATGGAATAATCAAAAAATTCACGGTTGATACAACTGCGGAGCTTGAGGGCATAGTTCTTATCAGAACAGAGCCGACAAGAACAAAGGATGCGATAGTTAAGGTTAGAAAGATAGCGGAAAGGGTCTTCGAAATTTCTGGAAGCCATGACATAGCCGCCCTGATACATGCTTACACAATTGACGAACTAAATAGAAGAATTGATGAGATAAGAAAGATTCCAGAGGTTCTTAACACCAACACTTTGATAAAACTTAAAGATTAGACGAAAGATTTACAATGCTTTCAGAACCTCATACATTCTTTTGTAAGCGTTTGGGAAATCTTTGTCTTTCGACAGCGATTCACGTATGTCTGCACATATTTTGATGAAGCCCTCTAAATCTTTCTTGGTTACATAGCCTTTAAGCATATCAGCTCTTGACTTGAACTTCTCCAAGAACTGAATCGTGTAAGGGTTGCTCATCTGAATCGATGCGTAAAGCGACGGATCCTCACTCATCACTCCTTCACTTATTACCAGTTGAAGCCTAAATGTTGTCCCGCCGAGCTTCTTCAAGGCGTTAATGTCTTCATCCATAATAGTAGAGGCAAAAACCATATTCAAGAAATGGGGCAGAGAAAGCGTTAAAGCCATGGCTTTATCATGCTCCTCTGCATCCACAACTATTATTTCCATTTCGGGAAACAAGTTCTTGGCAATTTTTAATTCGGAGACAACATTGCAAATAGGTACCAACGCGACCTTCTCGTCTCTAATCTTTTCAACTCCAGGTCCAAAAAGTGGATGCAGAGAAAGTGTTAGTATTCCTTGACCAGCAATCCTCCGCAAGACAGGAATCACGTGGCATTTTATTGAGCATATCTCTAGAACGGTGACTGAGGGGTCAAGCTTCAAAGCAATTTCTTCCAATATGTTAGGCGTAGCCTCGATTGGTGTGGATAGGACAATTATCTCAGCAGATTTTGCAGCTTCAACATTGTCTTCAACGAATTCAGCCCTAACAGATTCAGCGAAGATTCTTGCTTCATCATGCCTTATGTCTGAAACGATGACCTCATATCCACGGTCAAGAAAGTACTTGACAAACCACCTTCCCATCCTTCCGGCTCCGCCAATCACAGCGACTTTCAAACAGAACCCTTCTTTATTGTTTATGTTTTTCGGATCTTAAAACTTCTCTCTGAACTTTTTTTGATTCGTCAAGTAGGAGCTTTAAAAGCTTATTACAGAAATCAGTCTTTAGACCAAATTTTTGGCATTCTCTTAGAACTTCTTTTCTCAATTCTTCTTCAACCTTCGAATCCTTAATAGGCATATTCTCTTCGGCTTTTATCTTACCAATTTTTTCTGCAAAACGGATTCTTTCCCCGCAGAGGCGAAAAATCTCTAGAGTCACCTCTTCCATATTCTTCCTCAATTCTTCAAGCGTTTGTCCCTTGGCCAAAGCAAACCATCTCCTTCAAATGATAAACTAACATGATACGAAGCCTAAATGTTTATACAGATAAAAGTATGCGATGAATAATTAATTTCTATGCCCAAGTAGTTTAATCACATCCTCCAATTTTTCAATCGACTTGCAATCTGAATGCCTAGAATAGTCATCCCCTCGACGCCCAATTATTATAAACTTAACTCCAGCCCTTTGTGCACACTCCGCGTCTGACCAATGGTCCCCGATACATATTGCTTCATGCGCGGACACTCCGAGAAGGCTCAACAAGTGCAGAGCATGCTCAGCATTCGGCTTAGGTTTTTCGATATCATCCCTTGCCACGATTGCATCAAAATATTTGAGCAGACCGAACTTAGAAAGCACCTTTTCAGTATATTCTCTGCAACTTCTTGTCATAATCCCTAGTTTTAATCTTTTATTTTTCAAAGCTTCAAGTGTTTCAGACACTCCTTCAATTAATGACACCTCTTCTAAAGATTCAAGTTCAAACTGATCCATTATCTTCGACGCTTGACCGAGTATTTCTCGGATCCGATCTTTCGAATAGCCTTTCTGTTGGAGGTACTTAGTAGATTTCTCCATTATCTCATAGTTCAGCATGGCATTGCTTAAGAGACCCAATTTTACGCCTGCAGCCTCCAGATACTTAATTAACGCATCTTTCATCTGTCTGAAATCGATACGAGAGTTTATTAAGGTCCCGTCAAGGTCGAAGAGAACGGCTTTAATATCAGCCAAACTTCATCCCTCCTTTCCGTAAGGAATCAGGCAAAGAAAAGATAACAAGTTGCTTCCTTTATTCTTGAAGCAATGTTGAGCATTTGGCGGAATAAAGACAACGTATTTCGGCGATATCTCCTTTTCAGTCCCGTTGCAGACAACGACTCCCTTTCCTTCCAGAATAAAGACTTCATGTTCCCAGCTGTGAGAATGGTAAGGAGTTTCTCCGCCAGGTTCTATTTCAAAATATCTCATCGCAAAGTTGCTTGCACCGTCCTCTTTCGATATGAGCCATCTTATACGCACTCCCCTTGCACCTTTCTCATCTACATCTTGGCTAGTAACATCCTCGCAATGGGCAACTTTGAACATGAATGGTTTCCCACACAAAATTTAGTTAGAGACTATTTCATACTGAGCAAACAACCTTAAAATCCTTTTTCCCAGATTACTGAGAATGACTGTAGTCTCTTCAATGAAGTTTGAACGTTGCAGTATACTTTCAAACAGATCATCGTCAAAGTTAACGTTGAAAAACGCTGTGTTTCCACCTCAAAACATTTACCCTATCTATTTTTGTTTAAAAATATGGGAGGGAAGAAGCATCTCTAAATCTTTTTTCGAAGTGTAAGCCATATCACTTTTCATCAGTTCATCTCAGCTTTCTTTTAGAGCCTCCTCATATTTTTCGAATAGAAGTTCAAGTGCTCTCCTAAACGCTTCAGCCCTGCTTGAGAAAATTCTCTTTACGCTGATCAGTTGCTCCAGCTTCCTTAGGTATTCGTTTGAGACACCAAGCTTGACGACTATCTCTTCGTAATCTTTTGTTTCATTTTCTTTCTCGGCCAAGGCTACATCCTCATCTCTTTAGAACTTGCGTCAATCATATTAGAAACTTTTTCCTATATAAAAGTTGTTGAAATGCGAACTTGTATTAATAATTTTCGTAACTTCTAGCGTAACAAAAAGATATATCTTTTATATAGTACGGTGAATATATATGCATAATATGTAGTATAC
>CAYSEL010000011.1:0-4914 GCA_964430035.1 uncultured Candidatus Bathyarchaeia archaeon | reverse complement strand
ATGAAAACCGCGATTATCGACGATTTTCTAAGATTTTATGGAGAAAAACGTGGACTGAAAATTTACAAGTCTTCAACAGCGAAGTTCAGAAATAGTATATTCTTACTCATCCGCGAAAATCTGGAGAGAAAACTCGTCATTTTTCACTCAGCCTCCAAAGCGATCGATGATATGATCAATAGATTTCAAGCTTCTGAGACTGGAGAATTCCTGATCGACGGCAAGACAAGAATTGGGTACAAAATATGCCCATGCAACCCCCATAACGCTGTTCTGATGCGGGAGGTCTTCACTTTTACCCGCCCCAAGCTAGTTGGGCTGGCTCCCGCTATTGGGACAGGCGATCGGATTGGGCTTGCCACGCCGGGACACATAAGAGCTCTGAAAAGCTTCTGCATCTTTCCAGTCTTTGCTCAGCAGTCTGTACGGGAGATGGACCGAACAAGTAGAAAGCCTGAAGAGGTTTTAGATGATGTAACATGGGCTGTCTTTCAGGAAGGTTATCGAGGAGGCTTCGGCGCTGATGCGGATCATGTAAAGATATTAAGCGATTTGGACGCCGCCGCTAAAGCCGGCTTCAAAATGTACACGATCGATCCATCGGACTACGTGAATAACAGAGCTGACACTTACAATCTTAGCGTCCTCCGACTAGAGTTTGAGAAGCTCCCATGGAAAGAGATGGGCTGCGAGAAAGAGGCCTTCCTAAAAGCTTATTTAGGTAAGGAGTTCTGCATCACTGTCTCAGGAGAAGAAAAAACATTTAAGTTCTCTGAGGAGAGCCTTCTTAGAGCTGCAGTCAAGTATTCGGCGGCTATCCTTCACATGGCGCGGATGCACCGTCACCTAAAAAAGATTTTTGGGCGGAGAAAGTTTGATGTCGAATTATCGATTGACGAGACCGAAACCCAAACTTCTCACCTCGAACACTACTTCATAATCTCAGAACTGAAAAGGCTTGGAATTCGAATCACCAGTTTGGCCTTAAGATTTGTGGGGAGATTCGAGAAGGCGATAGACTATATTGGAGATTTGAAGGAATTTGAAGAGTCTTTCAAACTCCACGTATCTATAGCAAGGGCTTATGGACTGTACAAGTTAAGCATCCACTCGGGGAGCGACAAGTTTGCTATTTATCCGATTTTGGGTAAATATGCTTCTGACATAGTACATCTGAAGACGGCGGGCACAAGCTACCTAGAAGCCTTACGAGTAGTTGCTAGGAATGACCCATCCCTGTTCCGAGAGATAGTTGATTACAGCCTAAAGGTCTTCGATAGAGACCGTAAAAGTTACCATATGAGCACAGATCTCTCCTCAATTCCAGAATCATCCAGGGTGCCGGACGAAGATCTAGAAAAGGTCTTTCTTGGGGAAAATAATGCACGACAACTCTTGCATATTACGTACGGTTCAATCTTAACAGCCAAAAATGATGGCGAGTGGCTTTTCAGGGATCGGATCATGAAGGTTCTAATCGAGAATGAGGAGGAACATTACGAGACAGTGGCGAGACACATTAAGCGTCATGTTGAAATGTTATGGGATCAAACAAAATGTTGACGAGAACTTTCTGACATGGAATGATCAGTTCATCTTGGAAGCATCTTTGGATTTTTAGGCTTACTGGTTCTATTAAATAATAGTCTTGCATTTTTCCAGTGTTCTCGCGCTATCTTCAAGTTGCCAAAGACACTTCCATGAATAGAATAGAAAATGTAACAAAGGTAAGTGCACTGGGTGCATGCCCTGTAGAACCTGCGTAAAGCATCAAACTTTTCGCTGTCCCAAAGTCTAGGCAACTCAAAGATTGATGCTACTGGTTTGTGAAGGTGGCACCCAGCAACATTTCCTAAATGGTCGATCATGAAGAAGTTTTGAAGTGCACGGCATCTCCAATTTCTTTGTTCATTTAGGTAGATGTTTTTTACCGCTCTTAAGAGTTCAGAGGTCATAAGTATGTTGTTATTTTTCCGTTTCATGGCTGCAAGTGATTCACAGAGTTGAACCATGCCCTTCCTATCAGTTATAATGAACTCATCTTTCATCTTTCCAATCGAGAATAGCTGGCGCGCATCTCCGGAGAGATCGTAGGAATACAAACAATACCAAAGGGGAATCCCTTTTTCAGAGAAATACTTAGTAATCTCAACTATCTCGTAAAGATTAATCTGTGAGATCGTTGGAGTCACAACAACGTTTATTCTCTCTTCCTGTAGCCTTTGAACAGTGTTAATGGCATTTTTCCAGGAGCCCTTAACGCCCTTAATGTAGTCGTTCTTTGCAGAATCTAAGCTGTCAATCGAGATTGCTACGAAGTCTACCTTACGAAGAGCCTCAATCTTCTTGGCGGCCATACTGCCATTATCGTAAACCGTGGTTATAAAGAAGCGTGAAGCATAATCCAGGATTTCTTCAATATCTTCCCTTAGTAGGGGGTTTCCGCCGGAGAATACTATCTCGATAACGCCTATATCCCTTAGTATGTCTAATCCTTTCTTGATCTCCTCTGCAGACAATTCATTTCTACTTTGTTCTCTCCAAACATTGCAGCCTTGGCAACGATAATTGCATCTTCTTGTCACCATCCATTGGACGTGGTATGGTCTGTTAGGGGTAAGGGAATGAACAACTATTCCGGCGGCTTTTTCCAGATTCATAACCACAGATTATGCACCGTATCTTTCATCTTCAATGATTCGATAACTGAATCTACACGAAAGAATAAATATAATTTGTGTTGAAATCTCCTTTTTCGGGATTTTATGGCGCACAGATTTCTTAAAGAGCCCCGCTTGCCGTTAGAGTCTTAATCCCCAACCATTGAACTGCGCAGAAGCCAATAGCAAACCTAAACCACACAGTCACAATTCTTATTAGGACAGTTGCAACAGCGCTGACGTGTAATGGTACGTTGAAAGCTCCGAAAAGTGTTACCATAGCGATTTCTGTGACACCGACTTCCGCAGGCACTCCAATAGGGATTGACTTCAAAGTGATGATGAGCGAATAAACAGTTAATAGCACAGTCCAGTCTAAATCATTATAGCCTAACGCCAGAAAGACCAGATAGTAAACGAGAATTCCGTATAGCCATGCTGAGAAGGAAAAAACTATGGGCAGAACAGATTTTCTAGGGTTTTTCCTAAAAAATCTTATAGAATCATAGAATGCTACGATGTCTCTTCGGGTTTTCTCTCTCCATCTTTCTAAGCTCCACCTTCCGCGAGTGACGCGTTTTGCAAGGACAAATATCTTGTCGATGAGGCTCTGCGTCCAGTTCTCTTTAAAACACAAGATAAAGATGGTTAAGAGGAAGACAAGCGTCACGCTGACAACGAGAATTATTAGGCTTTTAATTATGCCTGATAAGTATGTCTGTGCTATCAGCAAGGGTGAGATTCCTATAACCAAGCCTAGGATGATGAATAGCATGCCTACTATTCTCTGGATTATGACGGATGCTACGGCTTTTCCAACATCTATCCCGTCACGTGCAACAAAATAGACTCTGGCTATCTCTCCGCTTACAGATTCCGCGGGCACAAGAAGATCTATAAAGTTGCTGACCCAAGAGTACATGAACGCCTTTTTTAAGGGGATCTCAGCCGAGAGAGTTGTTAAGAAATGTTGCCATGCCAAAGCGAAGAAAAACATTTCCGCGGTAGTCGCGAAGAGTGAGAGTATGTATAGTGGGATGCTGATTTGTTTTATTATCTCAACCATCTCGCCGACATCTATAAAGAAGATTAAGTACAATATGAAAGCCAAAAGTCCTAGAAACAGAAAGGGTAGAGTCCTAGTTAACAATCTTCTTTTAAATGGCATAGACCGCCGCACCAATGCATCAATTGATAGCGTTACCAACAAATTATTATGCTTTGTCCAACATTAGCATTTTAAATTTCATCCTTTCAATATTTAGTAAAGAATGAAGGCTCTTGAACGTATATTGAAGGCGAAGGAATTGCCGTTTGGCGAGGAATATTATCGAAGCCACATGTATTCACGTAAAGAGCGCCTAATAAAAAAGCATATCTTTGATGTCATCCAGTGGGGCGCAGAAGTTTCAAGTAGCGATCTTCTTAACGGCAAAGGAAAAACAGCATTAGATGTAGGGTGCGCCTATGGATACGGGGTTGAAGTTCTTAAGTCTTTAGGCTACGACGCCTATGGAATCGACATATCAAAGTATAGCGTAAGAAAGGCGAAGGATTTCTACTCTGCAGATTTCCTCATCTGCGACGTTCAGAAAGGCTTGCCTTTTAAGGATGATTTTTTTGACTTGCTGATTTGTATAGGCGTTATAGAACATCTTGCGCATCCCTTACAGGCTTTGAGGGGCATCTTCGCTTCTTGCAGAGGCACAATGATCTTCACGACCCCGAATAGGCTTGTTGAAAGACCAATCAAGAAGATAATGGGAGACTATGATGAAACCCACATTAATGTGAAAAGCTGGGGGGAATGGAAAGATTATTTTGAGGCTCTGGGCTCCGCCTTTTTCAAAGCTGAGCCCTTTCTTGACCTAAGCCTCACAGTTAAGGGTAAACTTTTATTCTTTAAATCTTTTAAGATACCTCATCTTGGTTTAGATTTGAGAATCCTCGTTAAAAAATAGCGGGAATTGTGCTGATGGAAAAAGTAGATGTCGTGATGTTGACAAAGGACAGCGAACGTTGGCTTGAAGACTGCCTAAAATCGGTTTATGAGAATGTGCCAGTGAACCGCCTAATAGTGATTGACGGGTTTTCAACCGACGGCACCCTCGGCATAATTGAGAAATTTAATAGTAAGCACGGAAATGTGAAGGTTATTCAGGAGAAAGGCTCACGGGGGAAAGCTAGAGAGAGGGGAATTCGGGAAGTAGAGACAGACTGGTTCATGTTTGTTGACAGCGACGTAATCCTATGT
>CAYSEL010000010.1:0-33093 GCA_964430035.1 uncultured Candidatus Bathyarchaeia archaeon | reverse complement strand
GCTGCACACGTCTGTGACCATCTGGTTTCAGGCACTTTTCACCCCCCTTTCGGGGCACTTTTCATCTTTCCGTCACCGTACTGGTACGCTATCGGTCTTGAAACGTATTTAGTCTTGGAAGTTGATGACTCCCAGTTTCGTGCACCAAAATCAAGGTGCACTACTCGGGGATTCCAGCTCAACTCTTCTCAGTTTATGCCTACGGGGCTCTCACCCTCTATGGCGGGCCGTTCCAGACCACTTCGGCTTGGCTGAGTAGGAGGCAGCTGGACCCACCACACCACATCCCCCACAAGTTTCCCTGCGGGGTTTGGTTTGGACTGTTCCCCTTTCGCTCGCCGCTACTTAGGGAATCCCTATCGGTTTCTCTTCCTCCCCCTACTAAGATGTTTCCGTTCGGGGGGTTCCCGCTCCATGGTTAGGAGCATCATGAAAGCCTTTCAGCCTTCATGATAGGAGGTCCCATTCGGGGATCCTCGGTTCTACGGCTACATGCGCCTACCCGAGGCTTATCGCAGCTTGTCACGCCCTTCCTCGGCGTTCAAGCCGAGCTATCCCCCAGACGGCGTGGCATGTCGGGCTTAATCGGGTTCAGCATCTGTTTGACGTTTGGCCTATGCGTGGTGTTCATCGTGAGAGATTTATTGTTCCCTCACTTCACCCTTCGCTCCTCATTGCATCTTGATGAGGAGGTGCATCTTCTTGAAGGTGCTGTGCAAAATTTCTTGAGTGCACACTCAAGATATAAAGTTTGCTGTAGTCAGATATAAACTTAGTGAAGGTTAATCCTTTAGGTTTCAGCCTTTCTCAGAGTATGATTTCGCCTTCTTTAAATAGTTTCAAGCTTATAAAGAACCTTTAGTCCTTTCAGGGTTTCATGCAATGCGTCGCTGAGCTGGAATATGTCTTCAAGTGTTACTTTCTTTTTCCAGTCATAAACATGGTCGTAGTACCCTCTTATGGGTTTAAACCCCATCGCTCTAAGCCTCTCCGCAACCTCTGAGGGTGAGGCGCCTTCACTGTTAAACCATACAGTTAAATAAGTCTTCATCTCAGCCACCTTTCATCTCTTCTTTTATTCAATCAAATAATTCTGGCCTAAACCTTAATATACCTTATTTTAGACGCGTAGAGATTTCCAAGGTGGCATGGCTTATGTTATTTTTTCTTCATAATGTTAATATCTCGCTTTCTTTTTTAATGAATTGTGCCATGTTTCGTTGTTATTAGATGTTGCACAAAAAGATGTAGGCTGAAGTATCCATAATGGATTTTAAAAAATGTCGCTGTAAGCTTTTCCGCATATCCTATGTAGCTCTGATTCTTTTTTTAGCCTTAAACCTCTCATCTTATACGAATCTTATTATCGCAAGCCCATCTGACTTCTTCAGTTACGAATTCATCGTTGACAGGGACGGACTTGCAAATACAACGATAATTTACACCACTTCGAGCAAGCAAGGAACTTCATGGGTTTTGGTGCCTAAATACTTGGAGTGGACAAACCGTTCGATTGGAGGAAAAATAACAAAGTGGTCTTTGAATGATGCCGAGAGCTTAACTGGATCCAAATTTTATTTTTACGAAGCTTTCAGTTTTTCCTTTGAATCTGATGGAACCGAATTCAAGATGATTATCAGTTTCAATTTCACAATGGCAGCCCTCATAATCGAGCCTGAAGGCATATTCTACTCACCGCAGATAGGATTTAAGGCAGGAAAACTGACAGCTAAAGTTACGTTGCCCGAAGGTTTCAGAGTTTCTCGGGATCAGGCTTTAGTCTTTGGAAGCTATCTTAATTATAAGCCCTCAAGTTATGGTTCAAACTATGTGTTCTTCGGACCAATTGAATCGGAAAATCTTGTTCGAATCGAGGTTGGTTTTAGAACTACAGGAGCACAAGCTGAGCATAAAACATTGAAGAGTGGAATCTTCACATTTAATACGATTTCACGTTACAAGGAGTATGCAGAGAAAATCTTAGATTTATTCAACAGAACATATGACAGTCTCGTCAGCCTATTCAACGTAACCCTTGATAGCGCCGAGATCCAATTCTTCCTTCCAGATTTTTACTCTTTATTCTCTGTAATGGGATACGTTCCATTCATCTCTGATAAGATGGGCAACATCCACATAAACATCTTCTCCATACGGTATGTGGAGGGATACATGGAGATAACGGCTCTTCATGAGCTTATCCACCACTTTATCTGGAAGGCTGGAATCTCACCAGAAGACTTGCTATGGTTCCATGAGGGTATGGCACAGTACATCAGTGTGGAGATTGCTCAGAGATTAGGCTATGAAGGAGCGGCTATGGTGATGGATGATCTTGAATCCTTATCTTCCCAACTCTTGTCCATAACTGGCGGAGACTTTGGTTTTCTGCAACAATGGTCCCCAGAATATGAGCCTCAAAATATCCAAGCTTACTATGTAGCCTCATATTACGTTGTGAGTAGGTTAGCTGAAAATAGGGGCGGGCTGAATTATTACGCCCGTTTCTTCAAGCTAATCAAAGGTGAGAGAATCAACGACAATTCTGCCCTCACATACTATCTAAGCCTAGCTGCAAACGAATCTGTCATTCAAATCCTTAACAATTGGGGGTTCGTTATCCCAGATGTCTTCGCATATCCCAAAGTCTTGGTTGAGGCTAAAAGCATAATAGACCAAATTAACCCTATTTTTCAACCTTTCAGGTATATTGCTGAGTTCTTGTATCGTCAAGCAGTTAACTCTGTAGGTAACAGTTTCAAGATGCAAGTCTATCTTGCAGCGGCGATTTTGATTGCGCGGTTAGCTCCTCTATTAATGTTAGTTATGATTTCCGCCATAATTTATGCTGTTGCCCTTTTGGTCTTGAAAAGAAAAGGCGTTTTCAGCTCCTATTAAGACTTGAAATTTTTGACTATCTCTTCCATTCTTTTTTTAGCCTCGTATTGAACCATATCGAATAGGCTGTTCCCATACGAGTCTATGCTAATAATTATGGGGCCGAAAGACCCAACCTCGAAGACCCAAACAGCCTCTGGAATGCCTAGGTCTAACCATTCGACGTTTTTCACCTTTTTGATGCGTCCAGCTGCGAGAACGCCCGCCCCGCCCGTGAAGACTCCGTAGGCGGCGCCAAACTCCATTAGTGCTCTCCGCGTCTTTTCCCCCATCCCGCCTTTCCCAATTATCAAGCGAACATTTAGACTTTTTATTATCTCGTCTTCGAAGAGCTCCATCCTCATGCTTGTGGTTGGTCCCGCAGTGAGCACCTTCCACTCATCGTTTACCTTTCTAACTAGGGGTCCACAGTGGAAAAGAGGCAAGCCGTCTAATGAAAATGGCAGTGATCTCCCCTCTTTTAAGTGTTGGATTATTCTTCTGTGGGCAGCGTCACGTGCAGTGACAAGAAGACCTGAAATGTAAACGATGTCTCCAACCTTTAACTTGCGCGCTTGCCTCTCCAAGATCGGAGTCTCAAGATGAAATTTCACGATTCGAACCACCAATTGATACTCATGTAAAAGTTCCATTAAACCTTATGTGTTAGATATTCAACCTCGCCTTTCGAGTGGATGCGGGCAGTAGCCTTCCTAGCAGCCCAGCATTGGAAAGCAACCGCTACAGGATAGGATGCGGGGTGACGATGGGCATAATTAACCTTAACAGCCAAGGCTGTCGTGTCCCCGCCTAGACCCATAGGTCCAATGCCAGTCTTGTTTACCGCTTGGTAGAGTTCAAGCTCCAGTTGAGCAACCTCTTTGTCCGGGTTCAATCTGTCTAAGGGTTCGAGAAGAGCAATCTTTGCAAGTTCCATAGCTATGTTCGGTCCGCCGCCTACTCCTACACCTATTATTGTTGGTGGGCATGGCTTTCCTCCGGCTTCAATAACAACGTCAACTACGAACCTCTTTAATCCACTTAACCCATCACTTGGTTGCATCATCCTTAATGCGCTTGTATTCTCGGAGCCTCCTCCCTTTGGAAGGGCCGTTATCTCGAGAAAGTCTCCACTTGTAATGCTCCAATGTATATATGGAACGTGCAGTCCAACATTGTCACCTGTATTCATCTGTGTGAACGGGCTCACAGCGTTCGGTCTAAGGGGAACCTCAAAAGTAGCCCTCCTAACTGCTCTCCGCAACGCATCCTCAACCTTTTCTAAACCTTTGAATCTTGAGCCAGCCTTCAGATAGAATGAGATTAAGCCCGTATCTTGGCAAATTGGTGTATGCATCTCTTCAGCCATCTTTATATTGTCAAGCATCGCTTTCAATTGTGCCTTTCCAATCTTGCTTGTCTCTTTATGATAAGCCTTTTCCAAAGCTTCCTTCACATCTCTCGGTAGCTCAATAACGGATAACCTGAGAAGATTTACTGCAACATCTTCAATCAGAACTTTAAGATCCAAACTTAGCCCTCGCTAATAAGACCATTCCTTTCTCTTTTTTCGTCTAATTTAAATATATTCGCATACTAAAATTAACTTTGAAGATAGATGGCTAAAAAAGAGAATGCAAAGAAGAAATACGAGACGATTGAAGAAATACCTTTCATAGGGCCTTCCATAGCCAACAAACTCCGTGAACTTGGATTCCACACAGTTGAATCCTTAGCGATGGCTACCATCAGAGAATTAATGCAAGCCGGCATAAGCGAAAAGAAAGCCTCCGAAATTATAAATGCTGCAAGGTCTTCAAGCTCCTTGTCGTTTATACGGGTTGATGAACTCCTTGAGAGGCGGCAAAATGTTCTACGATTGACGACTGGAAGCAAAAAACTAGACGAACTCCTCGGCGGGGGGCTGGAAACGCAAGCAATAACAGAGTTCTACGGTGAGTATGGTTCAGGAAAGAGCCAAATCGCCCATCAGCTCTGCGTGAACGTTCAGCTCCCGCCTGAGAGGGGCGGGCTTAACGGTGGAGCCTTATATATAGACACGGAGAATACGTTCAGAACTGAAAGAATTATTCAGATGGCTAGGCATGTTGGTCTAGATCCGAACAGCGTCTTCAAGAATATCATATTGGCTGAGGCCTATACCTCGGACCATCAGACTTTCTTAGTCGAGAATGCTGATGAGATCGTGAAGAAGAATAATATTCGTCTAATCATCGTGGACTCTTTGACAGCGCATTTCAGAAGCGAGTACATTGGCAGAGAGAATCTAGCTGAGAGGCAGCAGAGGCTCAACCAGCACATGCATAAACTCATCCGTTTAGCTAGAGCCTTCAATGTGGTTGCCTTAGTCACGAATCAAGTAATGTCAAGCCCTGAAGTCTTTTTTGAAGAGCCTATTCGCCCAATCGGCGGTCACATCGTGGCACATACAAGCCACACAAGAATTTATCTTAGAAAGGCGGCCAAAGGGCCCGTCAGGATAGCCCGTCTAGTCTCAAGCCCGTACCTACCTGAAGGTGAGACCATTTTCAAGATAACTGAAAACGGAATAGAGGACATGGAAGAGTATCAGGAGAATTGAAAAGAGAATGTCTCTTCCCTTGATGCTTATTACTCGTCTCTTTCAGCTTATTTCCGAAAGAAAGTTCACTGAGGCTGAGAGGGTTCTTGAAAGGGTTAAGTCTAAGATGGAGAGGAACGGACAGAAAGATTTTAATCAAGGATACTTGACCGCTCTCAACGGAATAATCTTAACGAATAAGTCAGGAAATGAAGCATCCTACGAATTCTTTGCAAACATTAACCTTAACGATGTTAACGCTTTAAAGAAGCATTATAAAGATTTTCTTGAGAAATCTGAAAGCCGTTTTCTAGCCGATTATGACAGAGGCTATTTCTCAGCGCTCTGCGACTATATGCGAGTTGCTCTCAGAACGGCTCAAAGAAACGCGCCGAACAAAGATGTTCAAAGCTAACCGTAAGTGTAGACGAACGTATAGATCAGTATCCAGAAGAAGATCCATGATATGATATAGATGCCAACTCCAGTTCTAGTGATGCTTGACTGCTTCTTAACTTTCTCAATAAAAATCTGCTTCAAAATCCTGTCAGAACCAAAATAGACTGCTAAGCTTACCATTACACCTGTGATGATGTCATTGACCCCAAGTAATACGCAGAGTACGCCTGCCAAAGCTCCTAGAAAAATCTTTATCACATAAATAATGTTTAAAGTTTCCAATTAATCATCTACCTCTGGTGGGCTTGTTGAGGGTTGAGATGAGCAGCTTCGACATTGCCGTCATCGCTTTAGAGCTTGACCGAGCTCTTAAAGGTTTTCGAATAGATAACATTTACCAATTAAATCCTAAAACCATACTTTTAAAGCTTCGTGGAGGAGAGGGCTTAGAAAAACAATTATTAGTTGAGGCGGGTAGACGAGTCCATCTCACATCCTACATCATGGAAAAACCTTTGAAGCCGCCGAGTTTCTGTATGGCGCTTAGAAAATATTTGAGAGGCGGCAGAATAGGAGGCGTTGAGCAATATCGGTTCGAACGCATCTTAGAGATTAAGGTCTCAAGTCATACGGGCGAGTATAGTCTCGTGGTGGAGCTCTTTGGTCAAGGGAACGTAATACTAGTCGGCCCAGACAAGCGAATTTTGCATGCGCTCTGCTACAAGAGGATGAGAGACAGAAATATTCTTCGAGGAGAGATTTTCGCCTATCCACCGCCGAAAGGTAAGGACCCTACGCATCTGGCGAGAGAAGACATGGATGATTTGAAAGTTTTCGGTCAAATTGAGGTTATGAGGGCTATGGCAAGATTTCTAGGCATTAGTGGCACCTATGTTGAGGAAATCCTTCTACGTGCCTCTATCCCTAAAGATAAGGTTTGCTCTTCCTTAGAAGGTGAGGATTTAGATTCAATATTCAACAGTTTACAAGAAATTCTTTCTGAGATCTCACTTGAGAAGGAGAAGCCCTCTATTGTTGTCGGTGCAGATGATGAATGGGTCGACGTCATCCCGATTGAACTGAAGAAATACTCTCAATTCAAAACTCTACAATTCGAATCCTTTAATGAAGCCCTTGATGAATACTATGCTAAGGTCTCTGTTGCCGAAAAAGTTTCTAACTTTGAGGAGGAGAGAGAACAGAAGTTAGCGAAGTTAGAAAGAATTCTTCGAGGACAAGAGGAAGCCCTCCGTAAGGCGGAAAATGATGCTGAAGCCTTCAGGAGAAAAGGGGACGCAATATATAGGCACTTGAACGAGGTGCAGCAGATCATCGAAGAGGTGATGAACGAGAAAAGAAGCGGAAAGAGATGGGAAGAAATAATTAAGAAATTGAGAGAGGCGAAGAAAGAGCGCCTCTTCCCAACTATCTATTTCGAAGACCTTAAGCCGGAGGTCCCGATGCTTAGAATATCTCTGGAAGGGGAGACAATCGATATCGACCTTAAACTTTCAGCCCAGAGAAATGCAGCCAAATATTATGACGAGGCAAAGAAGGCGGAGAAAAAGGCTGAAGGCGCTAAGGCAGCTATGCTTGAGACAAAAAGAAAGATCGAGGAGACGAGACTAAGAATGGCGGAGGCAATGAAAGAAGCGGAGGAGCCCCTTATGAGAGTGAGAAAAAAGGAATGGTACGAAAAATACAGATGGTTCTACTCTTCAGATGGCTTCCTAGTCGTTGCTGGTAAAGACGCCTACACAAATGAGGCTCTAATAAAGAGGAACACGGAACCCAAAGATATTATTCTTCACGCGGATGTTTCCGGAGCTCCCTTCACAGTGATAAAGACGCATGGAGTGAAACCGCCTGAGCAGACGATTATGGAAGCGTCACAGTTTGCTGCCTCCTACTCCAGCGCTTGGAAATCAGGCTTTGGAACGGTTGATGTCTACTGGGTTTCTCCTGAACAGGTCAGCAAGACGCCGCCTTCAGGCGAGTACTTGCCAAGAGGATCATTCATGGTGTATGGGACAAAGAACTATGTCAGGAATCTGCCATTAGAAATCGCTGTTGGAGTTAAGAAGGAAGAAGATTCATTCAAGGTCATCAGTGGACCTCCTGGAGCAATCGCTAAACAGACAAATCTTTTCGTTACATTGGTACCAGGGGCGGAGCAAGGTGGAAGACTTGCAAAGAAGATAAGGAGTAAACTATCTCAGTTAGCGTTAGAAAAACGTGAAGAAATACTTAAGATTCCCTTAGACGAGATTCAGAGGCTGATACCATTTGGTCAAGGCGAAATAAAGAAGTTAAAAGAAGGCACACTTTAAATCTTCTTAAGGGCAGTCTCAGCGGCGAGAACCAAAGGTTCCCAAGTCTCGTTCAAAGGTGGAGCGTAGCACGTGTCAGCCTTCGCCAACTCGTAGATGGAAATCTGCTTCTGTATCGCTATTGAGAGTGCATTTATCCTTTGGGTCACCTCTTCACCGCCAATTATTTGACCGCCAATTATTCTCTTCGAGTCCTTATCGATAACGAGCTTAATCTTTATAGGCTGGGCTCCTGGATAGTAATCGGCTCTAGTCTTAGAGGTGATCTTACCAATAATAGTCTCAAACCCGTAGCGTTTCGCGAAGGCCTCGTTCAGTCCAGTCACTCCGACCTCAAAATCAAACATCTTCGCAACAGCAGAACATAAGGCTCCTTGATATGTTGCATAACCACCTGCAGCATTTACCCCAGCTATCTTACCCTGCCGTACAGCCGTTGTTCCCAAGGCTGGAATAATAGGTGCTCCTGTTATTAAGTGAATTGTCTCGGCACAATCTCCAGCTGCATAGATGTCTTTTATGTTTGTCTCCATCCGTACATTCGTTAAAATCCCTCCCGTCTTGCCTAGAGTAATACCTGACCTCTGAGCAAGCTCAACATTTGGTCTAACGCCACAAGCGTTTATGACGAAGTCGGCTGGAATCTTCTCCCCAGCAACTAAAACACCTTCGGCGCGTTCTTCTCCGAAAATTTCTTCAGCTGCTTGCCCAACAATTATGCGCAAGCCCTTCTCTTCCAACATTCTCTGAACATCATTAGCCATGTCTGAGTCTAGTAACCTTGGAAGGACGTATGGAAGCATCTCAACAACCGTCGTTTTCACCCCTCTCTCGACAAGGGCTACAGCTGTCTCTAGTCCTAGAAATCCAGCGCCAAGGACAACCGCAGAATCTGCTCCATCCTTAATCATCTGGTCAATCTTTTTGCCTTCCTCAATCGTGTGGAGAAGCATAACACCTTCTTTCTCTATCCCCTTCACAGGTGGTTTAAAGAAGTATGAACCCGTGGCTAGAATAAGGCTGTCAAACTCAAGGATTTCCTTTTCACCTTCTCTAGTCTCGACCTCAACTTTCTTTGCCTTTGTATCTATACATTTAGCGGTGGTCTCTAACCTTAAGTCAAACTTCATCATCCGGTAGAAGCTGTAGGGGTAAACAATTAAGTCTTCAAAAGATTTTATCTGCCCTCCGAGGGCGAAGGGTAGACCGCATCTCGAATAGGCTCCGACATTCTCTTTAGTAATAAGGGTGATCTCAGCATCCCTATCAGTCTTTCTAGCGGCTACAGCTGCATCTAATCCAGCCGCATTCGCCCCGATGATAACTATTTTTCGAGGCATACGGCCTAGCTTCCTTTAGCAAGTTCCTTATGCCATTCAACAGCTCTTTCAAAGTTCATGAGAGTTTTAAGGTCCTCCTCTAGGCTTGTAGGCGAAACTACCAAGAGCCAACCCTCACCGTAGGGGTCTTCATTAAGCGTCTCAGGTTTGTCTATGACTTCGCTATTAACTTGCTCAACCGTACCGCTGACTGGAGCAATCAGTTCAGAAACTGCCTTGACAGACTCAAGGGTGCCGAATGGTTCGCCTCTTACGATTTTTTCTCCCGTTTTTGGTAGTTCAGCGAAGACAACATCTTTCAGCTGCTTCTGCGCATAGTCTGTTATGCCTATTCTTACCTTACTGTCCTCTTTCTTAATCCACATCCAATCTTTCGAGTAGTAAAGCCCTTCCGGGACCTCATAACCTTCGACCTTCACCATCTTTTCCACCTCAAAGTAATTATTCTTTTAATCATCTCCATATTAAAGCTAACTGAAAAATCAATTTCTACCTAATGTGTTGTTTCGGCTAAAAATCGGTGAAAGAGGAGACCTTTTATGAACTGATTTAGGGATCTACCAGAAAAGGTTTAATGCCTTCAAACTCTTTTTCAGCTCCTCGACTTCTTCGGGTCTTAATGGTCTGAGCGGACTCTTAGGTAAACCCGCTCTTATCCCCCGAAGCTCCAAAGCAGACTTATATGAAGCAATGAATGGGAAATTCTCTAAGACTCTTACGAGTTTCTTGAATCTTAAGAGCCCGTGAATAGTCACCGCTCTTGTAAGCCTTATACAGTTCCACGAAGAGTTCAGGATCTACATTGGCAGTTCCGGAGATTAAACCGTCAGCGCCAACCATAAACGCGGCAAAAGTGAGGTTATCGGAACCATTAATGACCACTATCTTCTTCGGCGCGGTCTCAATGATCTCCCTAATCTGTATCAAGTTGTTGCTTGACTCTTTTATGCCTATGACATTCGGCAGTTCACAGATCTTCGCCACGATCCTAGGCGTTAAGTTGAATCCTGTCATTTGTGGTATATTATATACGAAGACTGGGATCTCAACAGATTCTGAGATTATCCTATAATGATTGAAAAGACCATCAAGATCTGGCTTGTAATAGTACGGTGAGACAACGCCTACAGCATCCGCCGCAATGTCTTCGGCATGCTTCGCCAGTTCGACCGCTTCGTTCGTGTTCGTTGTTCCAACATGGATAATGACTGTTACCCTGTTGGAGACCTCTCCGATAACGGTCTCGGCGACGATTTTACGTTGCTTAACAGACATTAAAGGTCCTTCTCCAGCTGTACCACATACGAAGAGTCCGTTTACGCCTTTCTCGATTTGAAAACGTATGACTTCTCGTAAACTGTTCCTGTTTACTTCTCCCTCACTGTTGAAAGGGGTGACCAATGCTGTAAAGATTCCTTGAAACTTATCGACTCGCATTTTTTCACAACACATTACTTAACTCTTTGAAAATTTTTCAATTATTCAAAGAGAGTGACAGTAACCTCTTCTCCTTCCTCTATCACGTCTAAATTGATTGG
Organism: uncultured Candidatus Bathyarchaeia archaeon; assembly: GCA_964430035.1. Classification (GTDB taxonomy): domain Archaea; phylum Thermoproteota; class Bathyarchaeia; order Bathyarchaeales; family DTEX01; genus JANXEA01. Next base: position 22,028 of record CAYSEL010000010.1, on the reverse strand, counting down.
CAAGATGATGTACCCATCAGCATTCGCCATACTCGTTATATCGCCTGAAGCCTTGAAGACGGAGTATGCTCGCCCATCAACTATTTTCACTGGCAGAAACTGCTCCCTTCCCGAAGCTGAGACAAACCTCCTCCCCATCTTAGCCTTAACAGTTCTAAGAGGCTTCTGCGGGAGCCTTGCAATCTTCCTAACCGCTGGAACAAGGAAAATATACGCGTTGCTGAGGCAAGAGGTTGGGTAGCCGGGCATGCCGAGTACTGGTTTCCCCTTCACAATACCGAAGAGGGTGGGCTTGCCGGGTTTTATCTGGACCCCGTGAAAGATAAGTGTGCCAGTTTCTTCAATAACCCTCGCTAATAGGTCTCTTTCACCCACTGAACTACCGCCAGAGAATACTATCAGGTCACAGTCAAGAAACTTATTGACCGCAGACTTCAAATCCTCGTAAGAATCACGAATTATGGGAGACCGCGCAACCTCGGCGCCATTCTCGCAGAGTAATGACATCAGGGTGTAGGAGTTCACATCGTAAACTTGTCCCTCCTTGAGTTCAGAGCCTAGTTCGCAAACCTCAACACCAGTTGGAATCACGGCTACACGTGGTTTCTGGTAGACTAAGACCTCCCTGCGTCCAAGAGCCGCGAGGACGCCGACCTTAGACGGAGTTAGGAAGTCTCCCTTTTTTAGGATAGTATCCCCCTTTTTCATATCTTCTCCTTTCATTGCTATGTTAGCGCCTGGGTGAACAGCTCTGAAGACCGAGACTACATCATTCGCTTCTTCAGCGAATTCTGCCATGACCACAGCATCTGCACCTTGAGGAATTGGACAGCCAGTGGCTATACGTATGCATTCACCTTTATTCACGACGGTCTCAGTCTTTTCTCCGGCATGTAAGACACCAATGAGCTTAAGTCTCCTCGGATTGTTTTCAGAGGCTCCATAGGTTTCATCGGCTTTTAAAGCGTAGCCGTCCATGGCGGAACGGTTGAAGGGCGGAATATCACTTTCGGCAACAATTTCCTCAGCTAGAACACGGCCTGAGCATCTCTCAATCGAAACTTTTTCAGTACTATCGACCGGATTGACGGAGTCCAGTATCATCTTTAAAGCTTCTTGACGTGTGATGAGAAGTCTAAATGGTACCATGCCATTCATGAGTCGTCTTTCCCCAGATCCCTAGCCAAAAAAAGGTTAATTGGCAAAGCTGATACAGGTTAGTTATCCTCCTGGGGCTCCGTGAAATGGAACGCTCTTCCAGAGGATGCCGAACCATTCCTCATCAGTTATTGTCTCGCCTTTAACTATTATTTCTAGAACCCGCTTAAGAAGTTCATGATGCCTCTTTTCGTCCGCTAGGATCGCATCCAAAAGTAGCACGACCTTATCGTCCTTGACCTTTATGATCTCTTGGCTAATCTTATCTATGAGTTCTAGTTCCAGTTCAATGTGTCTTTCTACGAGGCTCTTCTGCTTATCAAGGTGCCTCTCAGCGAGAGCCTTTGGTTTACCCGTTAACAGGGCGATGGCTGAAGCGTACATTTCAGCATGCTTTATAGAGTCTAGGGATATACCTTTCAACGTTCCTTTAACCGCCGGGTTTTCTATCTCATCCAAAGCTTCGTTCAACGACTTTACAATATAGTTTTCAACTTCAATCTGACTCTTGAGAAACTTTAATAACTCATTATCCCTGCCCATAACCTATGCTACGCTCCACAGAAACCTATGGCTTCTAACATCATAAGCCTTTCGGGGATTATTTCTTCCCGATATATCTTCCTGAAATTTTGCGCATAAACAGGGTAGTCTCAAACCTGTTATGAGGCAATCGTTTAACTCTAAAATCCCCGTATCTGGCTTTCAAAATCTCAATTGCCTCTGAGATGTGCCTCCTCCCCCTTGTCACGAACTTTATCGTCATCAACGCGGTCCCACCTTCTTCAAGGTGATCAGCTAATTGGTTCATTATTCTTGCGGATTCAGAGGGGTTGAGGTTCATGTCATTCACGATTAGATGGAACCTACCAAGATCGTTCGGGACCTCTTCCGCCCTACACTTCAAGTGGACAACGTTAGGAAGCCTAGCCACCGCCGGATTTAACTCCGCCGGATCAACGGCTACAACTCTCTTTGCGAGACTTGAAAGCACCTTTGTCCAACCTCCCGGAGAGGCGCCAAGGTCTAGAACCTCATAGTCCGTATCAATCTTTAGGTTGAAGGCTTCAATAGCTTCCCTAATTTTGTGCTCCGCTCTAGTGAAGGGGCGTTCGCCCTTCTTGTACTTCCTCCCCACGCCTAGACTTTTGGCGATGATATCTTCAAAGTCTGTTATGCCTATGAACGCTATATCTTGAAAGATCTGTACAGTTACAACCTTTTCCGGGTCTCTTAGGTTTACGGTGGCTCCAGTTGCCTTCCCGAGTAGTGCACCCAATTCTCTCTCAACTTCGTTGCTTGAGAAGCTGTGGCTCCCCCTTCTCCTGCATCTAACAAGATACTTGTCTCCACTTTGTAGTTTCCCTAAACGTATGAGGGCCTCATAAAGTTTCATGATGCTCTCTTTGCCTTTCGAAATCTTTATAATCGAGTCCACAGGGTAGACCCGACCTATATGCTTGGTCTCAGCGTTTCTGAAGGTAGCGATGATTTCATCTTTGTCTTCGTTGGATTTCACGAGGAGGTTGCCCTTAAAGAAGATGCTCCTAACCTCCGCGTTTGGGATTATCTTCTGAACCTCTTCTTTTGCTTGAGCCTCGAATCCCGAAGACACTGTGACCACAAATATGCTTTCGTCATTCATTCAATGCCTACCCCCAAATTTTTCCAGTGCAGTCTCTTTTTCCGTTTTGATGAGGAATGCTCGCTCCTTTTTTAATTTTCTGCATCTTTGAGTTTTAGCTTCATTGACGGATCTTTTATGCCCATATCATCGTCATCACACCGTTTCCAATGATCGTTGCTGCATGTGCAGTCGCCCGCAGTGTAGACGCCTTCAATCTTTTTCATTTGCATCTAGTCAACAAGTCTTATCAATGTTACGTCGTCTAGAAAACCGCATGGTTGCACATGTCTGAGGCTTCAATGGCTTTTCTGCTCAGCAATCTGTTCTCAAGAAGCAAAGTTTTAACGCTAATTCTAGAGAAGTGGATAGCTGAAGATAACGTGGATCCTCAACAATTATGAGGTTATGGATTTCCTCAAATATTGAACACATGCTCAAACTAATAGAAATCTAATCTCCTTGAAAATCAGAAAAATGGAGGATCATAAGGTGTAAATTGTCAAGGCGGTGTGATCTTTATTGCTTGAACTGGGCACTGTGTCTCGCAGGCAAGGCATTGTATACATGTGGATTCTCTTGCTGGAAAAGCTTTCTTCCCGGATTTGGGGTGGCCTGGCGTCTCGCGCCACTCATAGAGCTGAACTGGGCAGACCTCAATGCAGATTCCATGCCCTTCGCATATGTCCCAGTCGACAGCAACATTTGTTCCACGTATACCCATCTTCTCAGGGGGGTCATAAGGGTCCCAAATTGCTACGCCTTCTTGCTCTCCAACCTTCCTTCGATTCTTCTGGAAGTCTGGGTCAATGGGCATAGATTCAACACTTCCCTATTTAATGAGGTATCGAAAAGATATTAGCGTTTCTATCATTGTTTTATGGGGCGCTTTCAAGGGTTACTTCTATTCTTCCTCTGACCAGTCCTCTCACGATTAAGAGTTCAACTATGTCGCCTGGTTTTCTTTCTCTTATGCTGCTCTGCAGATCCTCTATGCAGTTTACTCTTTCACCGTTAAATTCAAGAATTATGTCGCCTTGCATTATGCCAGCCTTATCTGCCGGGCTGTCCACTTCAACATTTGCAACGAGCACGCCCCTTTCTACCGGCAGATCGTAATGGTCAGCAATCTGTTCAGTTATGGTTAAGCCGCTGATTCCAAGCCAAGGTCGCATTGTTGCACCGTACGTTAGGATATCGTTCAAACAGGCCTTAGCCATATTTATCGGTATAGCGAAGCCTATGCCTTGAGCAAAGGGAATAATCGCAGTGTTAATTGCTATAACCCTTCCATGAATGTCGATTAATGGGCCGCCACTATTCCCCGGGTTAATAGCAGCATCGGTCTGGACGAGATCTCTGAAGGACCCTTCTGGCGAATGGATCGTCCTATTTATTGCACTTATCACGCCAGAAGTTACTGTGGGACCACCAGCCAGACCGAATGGGTTGCCGATGGCGAAGACCCTTTGCCCAACTCTTATCTGGTCTGAGTCTCCTAGTTCAATCGGCTCCAGTTTTTCTCCATCAATTTTTACGACTGCCGTGTCTGAGGTTCTGCATGTTCCTACAATCTTTCCTTGCAAGACGCGTCCATCAATCAGCGTTACTGAAACCCTTTCAGCCTTAGCTATTACGTGGTAGTTGGTTAGGATGTGGCCTTTCGCGTCAACGATGAAGCCTGAACCCATACCTTCAACCGGAACAACACGATAGAAGATGTCGTGTAAAACTTTTAAGGTGTTGATGTTGACGACGCTTCGAGTTGCCTTCTCTATTACCTTAACAATATCTTCTTCAGCCATCTAATTTTTTTCCTTCCATAACTTTGCTTGCCCATTTGATAGACACTGAAAATCCTTTTTTCACTCTTTTAAGGTTTGCTCAGAATCAACGACCAGAGATGTGACCTAAAAACCTAGACTATTCTCTTTGCCAATTTCAAAAACTATACATCTTTTAACAAAAACAATATAACATCTAAAGGGCTAGAATATGATGAGGGGAAAGATTGGAAGTGAAGAAGATTTATGTCTTGCCAGATCTTCCATACAAATACGATGAGCTCCAACCTTACATCTCCGGTTCTCAGCTAAGGATACACCACACGAAACATCACCAAGCCTACGTTAACGTGGCAAACATGATATTAGAGAGGCTTGATAAGGCAAGAAAAGAAGACATGGATTTGGACATGAAATCCACATTGAAAGAGCTATCCTTCAACATCGGTGGGCATCTGCTCCATTCCCTTTTCTGGGAGAATATGGCACCGCCGGGGAAGGGCGGAGGAAGACCAGGCGGCGTTCTCGGCGACTTTCTAGATGAAGAGTTTGGAAGTTTCGAAAGGTTTAGGAAGGAATTTTCCCAAGCAGCCATCAGCGTGGAAGGCTCAGGGTGGGCGGCATTAACTGTTTGCATGCAAACCCGCAGACCCCTAATAATGCAGGTTGAGAAGCACAACTTAAATGTATATCCAACGTTTGGGATACTTTTGCTCCTTGATGTCTTCGAGCATGCATACTACATCGACTACAAGAATGAAAGAGGCAAGTTTGTAGAGGCTTTCTGGAACATCATCAACTGGGACAATGTGGAAAAAAGACTTGAAAAAACTTTGTAGCAATAATGCAGCATGAGCCAGTGTTGAATAAAACGGGTTGAATACGGCCTCACATCTTAATTCTTGTAAATGTTACTTTCGTTCAGCTTCCGCATCATATTGACCCTGTCGTTACCCCATAAAGTAATGGAAGAGTCACGGCGCAGATCCATAGGACAAAAGCATAAGTTACAACTACTTTCCATCCTGTAATCTTTGAGACAGCCGCCATGTTCGGTAGGTCCCATGGTTGACCCATGAGCCACGCCAGCAACGCAGCTTTTGACATTCCTAGGCTAAGGAAGCTTCTGCCCAGGATCACTTCGACAAGCGTAGGGGTGTAAAGAGGGCCAGCCGCAACTGAGGCGATAAGAACGCCAGTCACACCGGTTAAGTAGCCTTGAACGAGTTCTTGAGGGGTGTAGGCTGTAACATAACTCACTATGACTAAACCAGCGAGAAAGTAGGGGAGAATCTGTCTTGCAAGGTAAACTCCAAACTTTAGGGCTGAAATTAACCTTTCATCAAGCGGAGGCTTAACGATCTCAATAGCTCCGCTGGCTACGCCGCGATTTTGGCCGATCTGACGCGATCTTTCCAAAGTTTTTCCCCATGGAGTTTTTGAGACTACTAAGCCAGCTGTTACTGCTGCAGCTAGAGACACAAGTATTCTTACTCCAGCAATCTCCCAAGAGATGAATTCGCCTGTTATTAGGATACTCAGAATATTTGCGGATGGAGCCATTAGGAGAAAGGTGATTGCTGGACCTATGCCTGCACCAGTGTACAGTATTCCAGCGAAAAGTGGAACCATCGTACATGAGCAAACAGTGAAGAAGGGAGCAAGTCCTGCCCCTATCGCGTAGCCTAGACTCTTACTGCTGCTCATATATTTCGTAATTAATTCTTTCGGCATGAACTCGTAGACGAGTCCCGCGGCTACGAAGGCGAAGAGCAGGCATATCCACCCATGCCCGAAATAGTCGAGTAGATATTGAAATGGGATCTCATACCAACTGTACTTTGAGAAGTCCGCTGGTTGCATTACGGGCGCTAAGGAGTAAGCTGAGATACGTGAGTAAATTAGAAGCCCTATAACGGCGAACACGAATGTGAGGAGCAACGCAGTGCGTATCAGTCGGACATTATTCGCCATAAAACTCACCGAGAAATTTGCTATTTAACCGACTCCTTCAAGATTTTCTCAATAGTTGCGTTGTCTGGAACCCAACCCATCGTCTTAACTGTTCCATTCACCGCCAAGGCTGGAGAAAGGAGTAAGCCATATTTCGATAGTACTTCCTTTGACATAATGTCTAACCTTTTTATCTCAACTTCAATCCCTTCAGCCTTGAGAACCTCAGCGGCAACCTCTACATTCGCCTTTAGGGAAATGCATCTTTGGCAGGGAGGATTTGGACCAATCACTTCGGCAACCACTCTCTTCAATTTATCATCACCTCTAACAGTTGGAAATCAACTCGGTAGATCTCTTAATGAAACCTTTGATTAGTTGTCTAAACTCTTCCAAGGATGGAAACTTCCCCTGTGATACAAGTTGACCGTTTACAAGGATGAAGGGAAGCGGAGTTTGAGCTTGAAGTAGCTCACGAATGTGCGGCGGGTACATATTATAACCTCTTCTTCTGCTTATAATCTGCCTCTCGATTTCAATCTCTCCCTTAAACTCTTCCCTAAGCGCCTTAACAGTCTCATTCCTCTCGATAAGCGTGTTACGTAGCTCTGCAGCCGCCTTTAATGAGGCTCTTCCTGGACCACAACATCCGATGAATGGGTCAGTCTCGCATATTTCAATTCTAACTTTTTCTTTCAACATTTGTAATCACCTGGTGTTATTTGGTGCTTTGGTCTTTGGAGGGGACGCGTGCTTTCAAGACGCGTTTTACCTCGTCTAGACTTGGAATCCTACCAGCGATGAAGAGTTTCCCGTCTATCGCAACAGCTGGGGTAAAAACAAGCCCATACTTCTCTATCGTTGATTTGGCGTAGGCATCGACCTTTTTAACCTCACAATTAAGATTAAGCTCTTCCACCGCCTTATTTACGACCTCCAAAGTTTTCTGGCAACGTACGCATGGAGGTTCAGGTCCTAAGACCTCAACAATCATCTAATTTCACCTCTTTATTTGTTCAGGTTTTGCCGAGTTTTATTAAGATGAGATGGATGAAAGAACCAAACGTCTCAGATTCACATCAACTTTCACAATTCTAGTATTTGGATACTCTCTTGATTCTTTAGTAACGTCTTTCACTACTACCTTGCCATCTTCAGCCTCTGCATAGATTACCTCTCTAAAGACAACCTTCCCATCAACGACCAGATCAAATTCACACATTCTAATCACCCCAAAAACTTCATCTATAGTTTTATCCATAACCATACTTTTTCCTCAACGCTCTCAGCATCAACTTCAAATCGTCCCTAGTCGGGAAGCTTATTGCTCCAGTTGGACAACGATGTCTACAAGATTCGCAGCCAACAACGCACTCATAGGGCTGAGCAACTATAACCTTTTCTCCATCTTTCGCGTAGACCTTGTGGTCGCATTTTTCAAGGCAGACTCCACAGTTGATGCAGAGCTCATAGTTTATCCTAGGGGACCAGTCTATCTCATTTCTAGGCAAACCTAGGTACGTTTTTTCAGCCATTTCCTTTGCACCTTTAACATCAAGTTCGGCACTTCTGTCTTTGTAGTTCCTAGGCGGGATTCACCATCTTTTCAACTGTCTCTGCAACTTTTTTCATTGCTTCTTCCGTCACCATGTTCCTCAAGTCAAGCGAGACCACTTGCCTGTCAAAGTCTAAACCTTTCGCCGCAAAAGCATCCTTGAACATCTTCCTTTGCATCCTTGGGTCGCATCCTCCAACGATATACATAGTGTCCACGCTGTCCTCCTTTAAGTAGTCCCTCCAAAAGTTGTCTCCATCTGTAACGCATAGCTGCGGATGTATAATGGCGTATTCCACATCTAGCTCGTTTCTAACAAAGTTTATCAGTTTCCACAAATCTAGCTTCGCAAAACCTGGGCACTCACCTGTGCAGAAGCACATTATAAACCTAGGTTTTCCAGTCATATGTTCTCCCTCTTCCTAATCGTTCATCCGCCGCATGAACACCCGCCGGAGCTGCCTGAACCTGAAACTAAACGATTTTCAGCGTAGGCATCTCGCCAGCAGTCTGGACAAAGTTTGATGAGTCTGCCAAAATCCTTATGTTCAGCGTATAGTAAGCTGACATCGCTCTTACCACACACCTCGCATCTCGACATATTGATCACCTTATGTTTGGATTGTAAAAGGTTGAAATCGAAATATTTAAATCTATTGATTTTATTCATCTGTTGTGACAAACTTGAGGGTTTTTTCCATGTGCGCAAACAACTTTTTAACCGCGCGTCTGGAAAGATTAATTCAGTCTAGTCCTGATTCAAAAGACAAGACTCAACTTAGAAAAGAAATAGAGAATTTGACTGGACATATTGCAAGAGTTAGAGGAGAGATCAAGCAAGCGAGTGAAGTTCTTAAAGCATTGTCCCATCCAACAAGGTTAACGATCTTGAAACTTTTAGAGGTCCGCAGCATGTGCGTTTGCGAGTTAACAGCCATCTTGAAAGCTACGCAACCGACAGTCTCTCACCATCTAAGTATACTTAGGAATATGGGGCTGATAGAGGAGAGACGTGAAGGAAAATGGATCTTCTACAACATTGCAGAAAATGAGACTGTAAGATGCCTTCAACAAGTCATATCTCGCATCTATGTAAAAAAATAGATGAGCAAAAATTGGTTGGCGTTAAAACTGAGGTCTTGGCTGAAAACTATGGAAGCACATTTTGAAGAGATACTGAAAAAATACTTGGATGCTAAGCGAAAAGATAGCAATATTGACCTTCTGTCGCTTAAAGACGAAATTGAATCATTTATGAAAGACTTACTGGCGACAGATACGAAGAAAGACGAAAAAACAATAGCTGACATAGAGGATATTATGATAGATTTAACAAGAACTATAGAAGAAAGTCATTGCAAACCCTTTAGATCTAAGAAACTTTGACTAAAGAAAGCAGAAAATGCTGAAGGAAGAAAAAAATATGTCAAGATAGACCTTTAAAGGGTGTTTTCCACATGGGGGAGATTATTCGAGTCAAGAAATGGGAGGATTTCAAGAAGCTTGCAATTCTGCATCACCCAAAGAGCATCGTCTATAACATGCAGAGGTCGCCCCTTTCTAAGCCGCCTGTAGGTTTAAGACTTATGTTTCCACATGGGGAAAAGCAATATGTCTTCATTGATTTTGCTGCTGGAAAAAAGCTCAAGCAGACCGAGATTCCTGTGGTGAAGCATTCGAATGGAGAAGAATACGTCCGAGACGAAGATGTGAAGCAGTTCATTATTAAAGAGTTTGGAAGGGATGATTTGCTCATCATCTGCCCTGTCTGGAGACTTGAATTTTACTGAAACCTTGATTCTATTCGAATCTTTCCTTCTGTCATAATCATTAACTACATAAGAAGGTGTCTAAATGGAAAGGTTGAAAAACTGCTAGAGAAAAACTGATTATAAATAGCAAGTCTATATTTTGATAATTTGGAGCGGTGGAAGAAAATTTGGACGTAAAGGAAAAGGTCATCCAAATAATTGATCTCCTAGAGAAGGAGCATCCGGATGCTAAGATAGCTTTAAGGTATAGTAATCCGCTTGAGTTGCTAGTTGCAACTATGCTTTCAGCCCAATGCACAGACGAGAGAGTAAACGAAGTAACAAAAAGTCTATTCAAGAAGTACCGCACCGCTGAAGACTATGCAAAAGCTGACCTGGAAACACTTGAGAATGACATAAGACAAACAGGCTTCTATAAGAACAAAGCCAGAAATTTAAAGAATGCTTGCCAGATGCTTGTTGAAAAGTTTGGTTCCGAAGTTCCGAGGACGATGAATGAGCTTCTGATGCTTCCTGGGATTGCACGGAAGACAGCTAACATTGTGCTTTCCAACGCCTACGGAATAATTGAGGGAATAGCCGTCGACACTCATGTTAGGAGGTTGGCTGAGCGGTTAGGGCTCACGAAGAGTAAGGTTCAAGATAAAATAGAAAAAGATCTCATGGAGCTGTCCCAAGGGAGAAGTGGGCGAGGTTCACCGACCTACTCATCTTTCATGGGAGGAGAGTCTGCGCTGCAAAGAAACCAAGATGCAGCGAATGCGTCCTCATTAATCTTTGCCCTTCAGCCTCAACATTTCAAGGGGTTGCCGAAGGAGTATCAAAAGAAGAAAAATCTAAAAATTGAGAAGAACGGAGACATCTACGCCGAGATTTGAACCCTCCCACATCTAAGCCTAGGCATCAGAGAAATGGGTTAAAACGCTTCTCCCTACTTACTGTTGTCTTTGCACCATGTCCGGGATATACTATTGTTCGGTCAGGAAGCTTCATAATCTTATCCCTAAGCGATGCCTTGATGTCCTTTATGGAGCCTCCCGGAAGATCCGTTCTTCCAATGGAACCGTAGAATAGGGTGTCCCCTGTAAAAACTACATTCTCACTCTCACAGTAAAGCGAGACACTTCCTTTCGTATGCCCAGGCGTATGTATGACCGTGAATTCCAAAATTCCGATTTTTATGATGTCGCCATCTCGTAGAAGACCGTCTGGCTCAACTGGCTGAACCTGTCCTATTTCAAAGGGAAAAGTCCAAGGCTCCTTAAGTAGATGAGCGTCTTCTTCATGCACGAGAACCTTAGCTCCCGTCAAGTCTTTTATCATACCGTTTAAGAGGATGTGGTCAGGGTGACCATGCGTGTTGACTATGTATTTGATTTGGAGGTTAAGCTTAGAGATTTTGCGGAGAACCTCTTTACATTCGGTCTCCGTAAGACCAGGATCGATGACAAGCGCTTCAAAGGTTTCGTCACACCCGACAATGTAACAGTTTGTTTCCAAAGGTCCGCCAGTCACACATCTGAGGATCATCCACGCATCTCCCGGCGAACATAACAAGTTACTTCAATTCATTGAGTATGTTGGACTGTGAACCTAAGAGTCGGAGCTTTTCGCGAGCGGACTCTATTGATGCTCCTTTCTTCACCGAGTGCCCCTTTTCGGCTAAGGCATTTTCAAGTGCATTTATTGTGACCAGAGTCTCCGCTTCTGAAATTATTCCCATACATCCTATGCGAAATATTTTGTCTCTAAGTTTGCCCGCTCCCCCCGCTATCATAACACCGTATTTTTCCCTCATTATTCTCCGAACCTCAGCGTTGTCCATGCCTTCAGGATTATTGAAGGCGATCACAGTTGGTGAACGAACCTTCTCGTCGGGAAAAGGCTTAAGACCTAAAGCATCAATAGCGCCATAGAATGCTTCACTGCACACCTTATGCCTCTTGAACCTATTTTCTAGACCCTCCTCACGGAGCATCCTCAAAGCTTCATCCAAAGCGTAGAAGAGGGGTAGTGCAGGCGTGAACGGTGTCTCCTTTCTCTCACTGAACTTACGCATCTCAACCAGATCAAAATAGTATGGTCTACCATTAGTTTTCTCTACGAACTCCCAAGCTTTTTTGCTCACTGAGACCAGGGATAACCCAGGCGGGCATGCTATGCATTTTTGGCTTGCCGCCACACAGATGTCAACCTTCCACTTATCAACGGGGAGATAGTCTCCGCCCAGAATTGAGACTGCATCAACGATTAAGAGCATATTATTCTCATTAGCTATCTCGCCGATCTTAGGAAGATCACGCACCTTAACCCCCGTAGAGGTCTCATTATAGACGATAGCAATAGCTTTAATTCCTTTCTCATTCTCAACAATATTTTCTATCTGCTCAGCCTCAGGCGCGGAACCCCACCTTAAAGGTAAGTCAACAGGCTGGCCTCCCCTACGGATAATCGCTTCTCTAAGTCTCTCACTGAAAAGACCAAAGACTGGAACTAAAACCTTGTCGCCTCGGTTGACTGAATTCCCAACTGCGCACTCCACCCCCCCAGTTCCTGAGGATGTTAATGCATAGACATCGCCTCCAGTTTGGAAAAGATACTTCATATTCTCATCCAAAGACTCATAGAGATCTTTGAACAGTGGACTTCTATGATCTATCATCGGTCTAAGCATAGCTCTCATCACACGGTCTGGGACGTTGGTCGGTCCAGGAACCATAACGAGTACCCTCAACTTTTCACCCTCACAGCATTTGATCCATATTTTCGCGTCAAGGCCCTTATCATAAAGGTTTAGATATTAATAAGGTTAGCGAGAAGGTTGTGGGTAGAAAAATGGATCCTTGAAGCTGAGAGAAGGTTATAGTCTAGTCAGTGCTTTCATCAACCGAACTTACTCTTGAGGTGGCTCAATTTTCCTTTTTATTATGGCATTCAGTTTCTTTTCGTCGATCTCTGTGAAGTACTTCATTTCGCTTGGTCTAATCTTGCTGTATTCTTCCTCTTTCTCAGCGTCCCGTCCCTCTATCTTTACATTCTCACCGAACTTACTTTTACTCACCTTTAACAGTATGAACTGACCCACTTTCGAAATGAACGAAAAGGGAATTAATATGCCCCCGTCTTTCCGATCCGTGCCCTCAGTGTTTATGACCAGCTTTATCTGCCCATCTGGCGAGTAGGTCCAGTCTCTAACCACCCCTACATACACGACTTCTGAGTCGAAGACATGCTTTCCCAGTATCTGCTCTTTTGGAATGTATTCTGGAAGCTCCAGCTTAGCTGTGAAACCGGGCATTTACAATGTTTTCCCCAGAAGAAAAGTGATGAATCTTCGAAAAAATCTTATGAAGTAAATCTATATATTCATATTCAATTTCAGATATCCCAAATAATATAAGCATGCTAGACGCGTAATCAATATGTCAGAAAGCTTCTCAGCCCTACCTTTTATATTCAAGGTGAATAGATTACTCTTAAGATTTCCTTCATGCCCTTCACCGGTGCAAGGGGATGCATAAAAAAAGAATTATAACCTTACTTTCAGACTTTGGAATCAAAGACCCTTATGTTGCAGAGATGAAGGCAGTCATACTTTCAATTTGCCAAGAAGCTACAATAGTGGACATAAGCCACGATATAAAGAAGTTCGACATAAGGATGGGCGCCTTCATCCTAGCCCAAGCCTCACCATACTTTCCAGAAGGAACAGTCCATGTGGCGGTAGTCGATCCTGGAGTAGGCACTGAGCGCAGACCAATAATAATTGAGACCAAACGTGGTTTTTATGTTGGACCTGACAACGGGTTGTTAATACCGGCGGCAAGGAACGACGGTATAAGATGCATCTATGAGATTGCCAACCCAAAATATCAACTTAAAACGATCACAAAAACATTTCATGGACGCGACATCTTCAGCCCAGCAGCCGCTTACTTAGCATCCGGCATCTCCCCCTCAGACTTCGGTCCGGAAGTGCATGATCCGATCACTCCAAGTTTCGCGGAGACTGTTGTAAATGGGGAGAAGATACGCGGCGAGGTTGTCCAAATTGACGATTTCGGCAACGTAATCACGAATATAGGCTTAAAAGACCTAAATAAGGCTAGAATTAAGGAAGGAATGCCAATTATCATGAGACTGAAAAGTGAAGAACTCAGACTAAATTTTTGTTCAACGTACGGAGACGCGCCTAAACATGCACCCCTCGTCCTAATTGGAAGCAGCGGATTACTAGAGATAGCTGTCAACCAAGGGAACGCAGCGAAATCTTTTAAGATAAAGATTGGTGATGAAGTTATTCTGAAAAGTTCCTAGAAAAATATGCCAAGCTGAAGGAAACTTGTTATTTGAAAGAGGGGTATCAAAATCAAAGTTAGGAAAAAGGCTTTAAAGGCTCCACTGAGAATAACCAACATTTAAGAGGGAGAAAAGTTTGCGATGTGTTTTGGAGGCTCTGCAGGTCGGGTTAAGGTTTACTTATCTTAAAATAGGCTGGGTCTTAAAAGACCGAGAAAGTTCGAAAGGAAGGTCTCTAGAATGGTTGGCTCGGAGACTCTAATGCCTTACCTTAAAGAGCGAAAAGAGGAAGAGCAACCGAAGATAATAGTTGACAGTAGAGAGGCGTCCGGGGCGTCGAAAATCATTAAGGGTCTAAGGGAACGTGGAGCTGATGTTAGAGTTGAGTTTTTGGAGAAAGGTGACTACATTGTCTCCGATGAATGTGCGTTCGAAAGGAAGACTGTTCAAGACTTCGTTTATACACTTACTCACCGCTACCTCTTTGAGCAGCTCTTTCTTCTTAAGGAGGCTTACCAGAAACCCTTCATCCTAATTGAAGGATACTTTCCAATAATATACCGGTTCAGCAGAATAAATCCTTCAGCGGTTTGGGGAGCAATGTTCTCCTTAGCCAAGCAAGGTGTGAACCTGATACAGACAACAAGTTATAGGGAGACAATTGACCTTTTATACACATCAGCTAGACAAGAGCAGATTGTTGAGAAGAGGGTTCCAACGGTACATCCGATAAAGAAGACTGAGACTCTTGCCGATGCACAGATCTTCTTTCTAGCAAGCCTGCCGAATATCGGAAGGGAAAAATCTATAAACTTGTTAACCGTTTATGAAACGCCGTTCAATGCTCTCGTAAACCTCAACCGTTGGGCAAAAGATGTCTATGGTCTAGGTCCAAAGATAACAGAGAAAGTTGGCGAAGTCCTGCATACGCCTTATTCAGAATCGAAGAATAAGTGATCAAGACTATGTTTTGTTAGACCTTAGAGTTTATCCCTTGATTACCGCTAACGGGACTAGCCTTGCGACACGCGTAGCAATTCCTACAGCGTCGCTGACTTCGGCTACCCGGTCAACATCCTTATAAGCGGGGTCTGCTTCCTCAGCTAATACCGTTGCGCTTGCAGACCTTACGACTATTCCACGTCCTTCAAGGCTCTTCTTTACGTCATTACCCCAGAAACGTCTCTTTGCAGCTTCACGGCTGAGCATTCTGCCTGCTCCATGGGCTGTGGAACCAAAGGAAATCTCCATCGACCTTGGAGTGCCTACAAGAACCCATGAGCTTGTACCCATTGAGCCTGGAATAAGAACTGGCTGACCAACCTCGCGGTACTCGGATGGAACGGCTGAATGTCCAGGCGGAAAAGCCCGTGTAGCACCTTTCCTATGAACCCAAACCTTTACCTGTCTACCGTCGATTTCATGCTCTTCAATCTTTGCAATATTGTGGGCAACATCGTAGATGAGGTTTAATCCAAACTTGTCGGCGGGAGTTTTGAAAGTCTGTTCGAAGCTCTGCCTAACCCAATGTGTGATCATCTGGCGGTTCACGAAGGCGTAGTTCACGGCGCATGACATAGCTTTAAAATAGTCTTGCCCCTCCCTACTTTTTCCAGGAGCGCATGCCAACTCTCGGTCTGGGATAATGATCTTGTAGTCGTGAACCGCTTTCTCCGCCACGCGTAAGTAGTCAGAGCAGATTTGGTGACCATAGCCACGTGAGCCACAGTGAATCATTACTGTCACCTGTTCTTCATGATGTATACCGAAGACCTCCGCAATCTTTGGATTGTAGATCTTGTCAACCTTCTGGATCTCAAGGAAATGGTTCCCTGAGCCTAATGTACCAATCTGGTTCAACCCGCGACTTTTAGCTGCACCTGAGACCTTATTTGGGTCAGCAAGTTCCATACATCCACGTTCCTCGCAGCGTTCAATATCTTCTGGCCACCCGAACCCTTGCTCCACGATACGTGGCACACCTTCAGTAACGATCCGGTCGAGTTCATGGGATGATATTGAAAGATCTTTTCTTCTACTCCCAAGTCCAGAAGGAACATTCATGAATATTGTGCTTGCAAGTTCTTTCAATTTAGGTTGAATATCTTCGACTGAGAGGTTAGTAGTTAAAAGTCTCACGCCACAGTTGATGTCGTATCCTACACCGCCTGGGCTTATGACGCCTTCATCATAGTCTGTCGCTGCGACCCCACCTATCGGAAACCCGTAGCCTTCATGCCCATCTGGTAAGGTCAATGCGTATTTGTATATTCCGGGTAAGTGTGTAACATTTGCACATTGCTCTAAAGTTCTGTCGGTTCGCATCTTTTGAAGAAGCTCCTCATCCGCTAGGACTAGGCCTGGAACGCGCATGCCCAGTTTGTAACTCGTAGGGATACGCCAAGAATATTTGTCTATTCTCTCAAGCGGGACGCTCATCTCTCTCCACCATGCTTGTATTAACTACTCGGAGGGTTTGATATAAACTATATTGGTATTAGAAATGTAATCTCTGAAGTTCTCCTGCTTTTCTATATTGCATTATGAATTAGAGATCTGTTCTACGAAGGAAATAATTTTTCAGATAAGCTTCGCTTAAAGAACATGCGGATGTGACAAGGTGATTATAAATTAGGGTTCACCAAAAAAGAATCAAAGCGGCACTGAAGATCCATAGAAAGGTTGCACTACCTAATAGTATCGCCTTAACAATCCTTTCGTTTAAAAGCCTTCTCCCCTTGTCCACTGAAAAACTTATGAAGCTAAACCATAGAAGGTCCGCTGTAGCATGCCCAATCAGGAAAGCGGTGAATCCGATTACTCCAGCTGACGTTAAGGAAAGAGCCATTATGGGTGCACCAGTTGTCAACCACCATAGGAAGAAGTGTGGGTTTGAGCCGCTGCTTAAGAAACCAGCTGCAACTAAGCCTTTCGATGCAAATCGAACCTGGGGTTTCATTGCTTCAGCTTTGAAGTTTTTAGCTGTCTTAACCAGATAGACCCCCATTAGGATAAGTATTGAGCCGCCAATATATCTAACAACTGTGGTCACTTGGGTCGAATTGAGAAAAGCGCCTAAACCTAAAAAGATAATTAATATTATGAAGGCTTCAATGATGAGATGACCCAATACTATCAAAGGAGCAGCTTTTTTGCCCTTCTTTAAAGCTTCGGAGACGACTATGACGAAGACTGGTCCAGGGACAACTGCTCCTGAGAGAGCGGCGATGAATGAGAGCGACGCGATGCCTAGTATATCTAGCACACTATTTTTTCCTCTTCTTTACTTAGAAGACCAATTAATACACTGAAACTTTAGCAACGCCCTTTATCTTCAAGAATTTGGGAATAAGATCCCCTGGAATCTTTCTCTCAGCAATCAGAGTGAGTTTAGGTTCAGGGGTAAGTTCAGGATCATCAACTATAGCCTGCCTTATGCTGATATTCTCCTCAGCGATTAACAATGCCGAACGAGCAAGGATTCCTGGAATTCTTGCGTTTTCAGGCGTAATTTCAACCACGCCTAGACCCAGAAACTTTGCGATCTCACGCAGAGAAGCTCCAGCTGGCCTAAGGCCTCTAAAAATAAGGGATAGTTCAGGGTCGGACTCAATCATTTTAATCGTCTGAGTGACGGTTCGCCTGTCAACCTTAGCAGCTCGACCTACCCTTAAAGCAGGAATCATTATCTCGTCGCAGTAGATACGGCTGTTTCTTACGCTTAGTCCATTCTTGATCAATATTTTTGCGACAGCTAAACGTTCAGGGTAGTCTTCAAAGCATTTAGCCACCTTATCCCACATAAGCTAAACCGCCTATAATTGATTAAACAATCTTGAGCAGATACACTCCAAACTAAGAGTCTGCCAAACGTATAAAGTTTTGTTCTGGCATAACGTTTCTTTATCTCTTTAGGCTTAGAAGCGCGGTCTCCATATGTTTAACTATTTAGAAGGGTATCCATTGAGCCTCAGCCTTAAACATCTCGTCAACCATCGCCTCGATCTCTCTCGGCGTCAAGATGGCCGAAGTTAACGGGTCGAACATGGTCGCTTGTAGAGCAGCAACACGATCTTTCTCTAAGGCTGCCTTGACTGCGAGCTCTTGAACGTTTATGTTTGTCCTATTCAGGGCTGCGCATTGAGGCGGAAGGTCACCTACGCTGCACGGATGGATACCTCTCTTGTCAACTAAGCATGGAACCTCGACGCAACATCCATTTGGGAGGTTTGTTATGAGCCAATTATTCTCTACGTTGCCGTTTATTCGACACGGCTTATCAGTCTCCATTGAGTATATTATGTCCACTCCGTACTCGTGGGACCGACTTAACTTGATTGGTTCTTCACCCTTTATCTGCTTCTCTATACGGGTATAATGTGGCTTCCAAGATTCTTTGTAGATTTCAAGGTAGAACCATTTTGGTTCGCAGTATGTCCTTCTTCTCTCCTCAGTTGTGCGAAAGTAGGGTACATACTCGCTTAGATGATGGCTTGACTCTGTTATGAAGTAGCCTAGATACTTCATCATCTCGAAACGAACCCTATCCTTCTCGTAAATCTCCTTCTTCCTTGAGGCTTCCCACAGAAGCGGGTAAGCGTCTTCCCCCTTATAGTTGAACTCCAAGAAGAAAGCCTCATGATTTATTCCTGCAACCCAGTAGGATACATCCTCGTAAGGCACATTTATGTATCCGGCTAACTGCATAGCTGTTCCCTGCACACTGTGGCAGAGACCGACATTTCTAATCTTTGTCGCCTTATTCATAGCCCAGCAATTCATCGCCATCGGGTTTACGTAATTTATGAGAAGCGCGTCTGGGCAGAGCTCCTCCATATCATAGCATATTTCTAAGAGGACGGGAATTGTCCTTAATCCTCTGAAGACCCCTCCTGGACCAATAGTGTCCCCAACCTCTTGGTTTACGCCGTACTTTAGAGGTATATAGATGTCATTTTCGAAGGCTTCTAACCCTCCGACTTGAATCATGAGAATCACGTAGTCCGAGTCTTTTAGAGCCTCCCTTCGGTTTAGTGTCGATTCAACTTTTGCCGTCGGCGCGAATTTTGAGGTCATGAAACGGGCAAGTCCATCAATTAGCTTAAGACGCTCAGCGTTTATATCCATAAGCGAGATTGTGGAACCTCTAAGCTCAGGGTGATAGAGAATATCTGTGAGTAGACGGCTTGCAAAGACGACGCTACCAGCTCCAATGAAAGTAATCTTAGTCATGCGAATCACTTGCTTAATGAATTAATGTGAACCTTTAAAACTTTTATGCCGACCATCCGGGATGGTCTATTAACTAGGAATCTACAAAACGCTTTTAGCAGACATCTTGTTTCTATCTCTTAGTTGAGGTTCGCTTGGAAATGCCTTTTCAAGACACTCAAAGTACGCGGGAAAATGTTTTTGAGACTCTTACCCGTCCTGTTCGCAGGTTGCTAGAGGAGAAAGGTTTCGAATTTCCAACAGAGCCCCAACAGAAGGTTATTCCAAAAATTCTCGAGGGAAAGAATGTCTTGCTAATCTCGCCTACTGCGACTGGAAAGACTGAGGCGGCGATGCTTCCCATTTTCAGCATGCTTATTCAAAACCCAAGGTCAGAGCCGGGTGTAAAGGTTCTTTACATCACGCCATTAAGGGCTTTAAACCGCGACATGCTTGAGAGGTTTGAGTGGTGGTGTAACAATCTCGACATAAAATTGGCGGTTAGACACGGCGACACCGAGACAAGTGAAAGGTCACGTCAGGCAAGAAGCCCCCCGGACATTCTGATAACTACTCCTGAGACGCTCCAAGCCATCCTTTTCGGCTGGATAATGAGCCGCCACCTTAAGACAGTCAGGTGGGTGATTGTAGACGAAGTTCACGAGTTGGCTGACAATAAACGTGGAAGCCAACTGGCTATTGCTCTTGAGAGGCTTCGCGAGATTACGGGTAAAGATTTCCAGATAATCGGTTTGTCGGCGACTATTGGAACTCCGGAGAAGGTTGCGCGGTTCCTAGTTGGGAATAATCGTCCAGTCGATATTGTAAGTGTGCCTGTATCTAGGTTAATGAAGCTCCAGATCCTCTATCCCAAGCCTGAACCTGAAGATTACTCATTAGCTTCAGCCCTATTTACACATCCTGAGGTTGCGGCTAGGCTTAGGGTTATCCGTAGACTGATCGAGGAGCATAACTCAGTTCTTCTCTTTACGAATACTAGAACCATATCAGAGGTTTTAGCCAGCAGGTTCAAAGTGTGGGATATAAACTTTCCAGTCTCAATCCATCATGGATCCCTAGCTAAACCTTCGAGAGTCGCGGCTGAAAGGGGTCTGAAAGAAGGTGATCTTCAAGGGCTTATATGTACAAGTTCTTTAGAACTAGGAATAGATGTCGGCAGAATCGACCTTGTCATCCAATATATGAGCCCTAGGCAGGTTACGCGCCTAATACAACGTGTAGGAAGAAGCGGGCACAGGATAGGGCGCGTCGCAAAGGGCATAATCATAACAATGGACTCAGATGACACATTAGAAGCACTTGTGATAGGTAGGAGAGCGTACAATGAAGAGTTGGAGCCTGTCGATATACCAGATAAGCCTTACGACACATTAGCGCACCAGATTGCTGGAATCTTGATGAAAAGGAGAAGGCTCCATTTTAATGAGTTCTTAGAGATGTTCAAGAATGCTTATCCGTACCGCAACCTCACCTTGGAAGATATTCGCCGAGTCTTAGAATATATGCACAGCCGGTTCCCAAGGCTTGCTTGGATATCGGAAGAAGACATGCTTGTTCTCAAGCCTCGTAGAAGCAAGCCTCTCTTCGAGTACTTCTTCGAGAATCTCTCTATGATCCCAGATGAGAAGCATTATCTTGTCATAGACCGAGAGACTGAGACGGCTATTGGACTGCTTGATGAAGCTTTTGTAGCCGAGTATGGGAAGCCGGGTGTCAAGTTCATAATTCGTGGAAGCCCATGGAGGATCCTGAATATTTTAGGTGATAAGATCTACGTTAAATCTGTTGATGATCCTACTGGTTCCATACCAAGCTGGGTTGGAGAAGAGATTCCAGTACCCTTCGAAGTTGCCCAAGAAGTCGGATCAATCCGTGCGCTCGTTGAAGAGCTCGCAAAGAGGGGCTTAAGCCCAAAAGAGATCGCCCATGAACTAGCCAAAAAATATCCGTCCGACGAGGATACGATCCTCGCAGCCATCTCAGAGACCTTGAGAAGTGTTGAGAAAGGCATTCCCGTTCCAACTAACAGGCGCATAACGCTTGAAGAGTGGGAGGACTTCGTCATATTACAGTGTAACTTTGGTTCATTAACAAACAGGGCTTTAGCTCAACTCTTGGGCCACATGATAACTGAGCAGACAGGACATTCAGTCATTGTTCAGCATGACCCATATAGGATCTTTATCCAGACGATGGGTGAAGTGAAAGCAGACACTGTCGCGGAGATACTTGAAGATCTGAAGAAAGCACCGTCTGAGTATATTGAAGAAAAATTGACGCAAGCGTCGGTCAAAACTGGAATATTCAAGAGGCGGATGATCCATGTTGCAAGAAGGTTTGGTGCGGTAAAGAAGCATGTTGACTTAAGCAGTGTTAGCCTGCGTAGCTTGATAAAAAGTTTTGAAGGGACGATCATTTATGAGGAAGCACTTAAAGAAGTCTTCACTAAAGATCTTGACCTAAAAAGATTGATTGAGGTTTTCGACAGGCTCAGTAATGGGGAAATCAAAGTAGTCAAAGTTGAGACAATTGACGGTCCTACACCGGTCGCGTCTGTCGGTATTGAAAGAGTTAGCATGAAGACTGACCTTATCCCGCCGGAAAAAATGGGGCGCATACTCATAGAGTCTGCAAAGGCTAGACTCCTAGAT
>CAYSEL010000009.1:0-3338 GCA_964430035.1 uncultured Candidatus Bathyarchaeia archaeon | reverse complement strand
CTCGATAACTGTGGGGAATCTGATAAAGCTTCTTCACATTTTGAACTTGCCATACGAAAGCGTCACGCCACATATCAAATCGATCGGGGGAAGGGGAGATCAAGAAGCTATAGTCAATCCGAAATTCCCAATCGACATGTACTGTCCCGAGGGAGCAGGGCTTTTGGCAGCAGCCTTGAAGGATGGAGATATTAACGTAAAGCATCATCACTTCGAGTACATAAACTACGACCCAGATAATCTTAGAATAGTGGCTGAATGCGTCAAAAAAGTTTTTGGGGAGATTGAGCCGTCAATACTCTACGAGGAAAATGGAAAGCAGAAGGGCATCCATTTCCAATCTGCGCTCATTGGCAACGTTCTAAAAGATGCTGGCGCAGTGATAGGAAGGAAAGCCGACAGGGATTACCATTTGCCCTCCATGATATGGTTAGGCAACCGTGAGATCAAGAATGCTTACTTCGATCAAGTAATAAAAGATGAGGGAAACATAGATCGTGGTGATTACCGGTTGACCATCAGCGGAGCAGGTGAGATAGCTTCCAAAATAACTCAAGCGCATAGGAGACTACTTGATCAGTTTCATTATGATAATAATTATTGGCCTTCAGGGGCACCGAAAAAATACATAACGCTTAAAAAAGGACTTGAGGATGATCTTCCAGATGATCTAAGACCAACTTATAAAGACTTCATAAAAAAGATGAAAGATGAATGGGTTCCAACTATCCTTCAAGAAGAGAAAAAGTTATTAGAAGAAATGTATAATGTAGAAGTTGAAATTCAACCTAGGCAGATCTATATAGGTAAAAAGGTGGGTTTGAGAGGGAGTTGGGAACTTATAATAGGTGGGAAATATGAGGTCATTAGAATAAAGGATGAATTAAACTCATTCCGTAAGAAATGGGGTGAAGAAAAGAAGTGAACATCGATAATATCGTTAAGATGATAGAACGTGAGTTCGCTAATGGGAAAGTGAAGCAGATAGCCTCGAGAGAGATGATAAAAAATCTTGAGAAGAAGGGATACAAACGATTAGATATAGACGATGCTCTTGATATGGCTGAGAGAAGAAAGATTGTATCACATGAGAGCGGATTCTATAAGTGGATAGATCCCAGCATTAGAAAAGCTGAGATGGCGAAGACCCAAAGAAGGTTTCAAGTGCTGGCTGATATTTTTAAAGAGGGCAAGATCAAGTTTCTTCCTCAAGAAGATCTAGTTCTTAAGCTTAAGGAAAGAGGTTTTGATGATGAAGAGATTGATAGGATATTAATTGAAGCTGAAAGGGATTACATTCTACGTTTTTCTTCTCGCTCATATCCTCCAAGTACGAAATTAGTACCTAGCTGCACCTGGATTCCGCCTAGGGACCGCAAAAAGGAGGCTGAGGCTGACAGGCACCAGAGGGAGTGGTTCGAGAAGCAACTTGAGAAATATGAATTTGAGGATGAGCGATGGGGCTGATTGCATCAAGTTATGAATCTTCGGAGAGTATTGCAACTTCCTTGAAATGACATGTGAGGGTAATTAATTGCGTGCTCATGAGAAAAGTCTATCTGAGACTGAAAAGAAGAACAGAGTGTTTGGAACCGATGATATCATTATGATGATAGATGACGAGTTTGCCGATGGAAAGGTAACCTCGAAGGAGATCATAAGGAAGCTAAAGGAGAAGGGAATCAGGTATGTAGACATAGACAAAGCTCTTGTCGAGGCTGAGAGGCAAAAGATAGTAGAATATCGCTCTGGGCTCTACAAGTGGATCGATCCTGGCGATAGGAAGGCGAGGAGAGCTGAGACAGAGAGGCACCATAAGATACTGGCTAAGATCTTATGGCTAAGACTCCGACTGGCAAGGGAGTTCCCAGTCGGGATCAACCTTAAATTTGGCCGAGAGCCTTCTCAAGCATTATGCGCAGCTCTACTGATACAACAAGTTTCTTGGTAAACACTGCAACATCAGGATTAATCGAAATAGAGTTAATGCCTGCCCTAACAAGGAACTCTGTGGACTCGGAATAGGCTGAGGAAAGCCTAGCATCCATAAGAAATCTTAAGGAGTTTAAAGCTTCTTAATTCTGTATCTTCCCAGTTCGAGCACTGTTATAGAATTGACCAATTCATTAATGTTAACTTCCTTTAGAAAATCTTCGAAAACTTTTTTAATTCTGCTGGCTGTGAAATGGTAGGGTAACCTGACCAGCAATAAACCAAATCCCTTCTTCTTCATGAAGTCTTCGGCAAAACCGAGGTCTCTGGTGACAACTATGCATTCGTTTCTGTTAGCGTAATCGAATACCTCCTCATCGGTTGCAGAGCCAAGAGTATCCCTGACACGAATAGCTTCATGACCATGCCTACTGAGAACACTGCTAAAGAGTATGGCAAGTCAGCATCTATTAAAAATCTCATGCTTCAATCTTCAATGGATGAACTTCTTCCCCGATTACAAATCTAGCAGCATACTCAATAGCAGCAATAATGTCCTCCCTCTTAACATTGTATTCCCTCTCTATTTCCTCGTAGCTCATACCGCTTATCAAGCTGCCCAGAATAACCTCTACGGGAACTCTAGTTCCCTTAATCACAGGCTTCCCATGCATTATCTTCGGGTCAACCAATATTCTTTCCATGCTGTAGATTTAACCCGCCTATATCTTATAAAGCTTATCGGACATCTGAAGAATATACGTCACACCGCAGGGTCAGAAAACAGTAGCGAGTGTTTAAGACAGGAATGCCTAAAGAAATAAAGAGCAAACTGGTCTTTTATAACAATGGATTTGAAAGGTATCGCCCTTAATTAAGAGCTTCTTGAAGATGAAAAGTTCCAAAGGGAAGTAAGGAAGCGGATCGATTACCAAAAGGAACGAATATTGCGCAATGAGGCAATAATGCCTTTAGTTGTCATGTACGAGAACAAGTTATTGATGGACGGTTATGCCAGGTTCTTCGCATTAAAAGAACTTGGAATCAAAAGAGCCAAAGTATACTATGGCAAATTGAATTAAAATTCCAATGTTAGAAAGAGATTAAAAAGCGAAGAAGGACAGATCATTTTTGCTAAGATGAAAGTCTCCTTGTGCTGACCGCGCCTTTAATGCTTCCTATTTCCTCTTTTCCTTTTCGCGCTTGAGCAAAAACGCAATGCCGGCAGCGAGCAGCATACCGAAGAATAGGGGTAATAATCCACCTTCGCGTCTTCGCCTTGGCTGATATCCTTTTCTCATTTGAACTACGCCTTTGGAGCGTTCGGATTTGTAGCTCTTTCGAGATTGACGAGCCTCTGCCAGTTCCTGTCAACACCTTCCTGAATCTTCTGTATGATCCACTTG
>CAYSEL010000008.1:0-3953 GCA_964430035.1 uncultured Candidatus Bathyarchaeia archaeon | reverse complement strand
GCCGCGAAATACTAAAATATTATTACTCTTTAGGCAAGTATATTTTTCGAGAGAAGTGCAAATGGAGAAAGGTAAGGGAGAGGTCGACGTCCTTATAAAGATCTGTGAAGAGGCTAAGAAGGAAGGAAAGATCACTGGTGAAATCTTAAGCCGTCTCACAGACATCTTCGGTTCACGTTTCATTAAAGCTTGGGAAGCTCTTAAAGAAGATAGAGTTAAAAAGTATATTTTCAGACCAAGCAACAGGATTGTTTGGATAGTCGCTGGTAGGGAAAGGGATTACCTTGTTTTTCCAGCGGCAGAATTCTGTTCCTGTGACGACTTCTATTACAATATCATGGAAAGAAGAGCACACCTCTGCTACCACCTCATCGCACAGAAGATAGCTGAATATTTAGGATGGTACGACAAGATTGAGGAGGGCGACGAGCTTTACGATGTCTTGATGAGGGAGTGGAAAAAGATTACAACTTAAATACTTGCAATCACAGACTAAATAAAGGCTGGATGAGATTATGTCTGTTGAAGAATACTTCGTAACGGTCAAACTCATACTGATGGGACTCACTTTCATCGCCCTATTACTCATTTTTCTTCTCATGATTTATAGAGAGAAAGAAGAAAGCCATCAGCCTAGAAACATCTCCGTTTTGAAGAGCATCTTATTTAAAATCCCCACGTCATATGGCTATATGCTTGGGTAAATAACATAATTTTTAATACTCAATCCCCTTTCTAGCCAGAATCCCCTCTTTAATTGGGTGTTTAACCTCACGCATCTCTGTCACTAAATCAGCACGATCGATAAGCTCCTTAGGCGCTCTTCTTCCGGTCAAAACAACAGTTGTTGAAGGCGGAACATCTTCTAAAAGGTCTAAGACATCTTGGAGTTTTATGAGTCCTACAGCTACTGCTAGGTTTATCTCGTCTAAAATGAGCAGACGCGGTCTTCTTTTCATAGCTTCTTTGGCGAAGGCAAGCCCCTCATTCGCCAATTTCAGATCGATGGGACGAGGGTTTTTTAGGTCGATGAACTCTCTGCGTCCGAACTGATAGATTTCATATTCTGGGCTAAGCCTATCCTTAATCTTGTACTCACCTATGTCTTTCCGTCCTTTCATGAATTGTATTATTATCACTTTATAGCCGTGACCAACCGCTCTCAAGGCAAGCCCAAAAGCTGTTATTGATTTACCTTCGCCATCACCGGTGTAAAGATGCACAAAACCTCTTCTCCTCCGCTTCTCAACTTTCTCTGCTTCCTCCGGAACTTGTATAATCTTGTTTCCTTCATTTAAGCTCATGCTTCTCACAGCAGAAGGATCTATTCAAGGTTATTAATTGATGAAGTCTCGTTCACGCAATTATCATTATCGTTAGGCCAATTTATGTCTTCCATCAAAATCCTAAAATAAGAAGGGGTCAATCAAGGCGAGAATCGTGATTATTGCTTGGCAAAATAATCCAACAATAAGGATCGTTAAGCAAATTGCAAAATGGAGGTTCGCCTTATCCTTCACTAATTGATTCTTGTCTCCTAAGAATCAAGAAAAATGCTATCCCTATAATAGTAAGAAAAACTGCAAGCATGATGGTTAATAAGGAGTACTCCCCTGCTGCCAGAACTATCGGTATTGGACCTATAAAAACAACGAGTCCTGCGGAACCAATTAACCCATAGATTAAACCATAGATCATGAGGACAAGCATCCCAGCAAAGATAAGGAATAATCCTATGAAGAAGACCTTCGCGGAGGAAGACAAAGGGGAAAGTATGCCGCCTACTTCTGTCGGGGCCTCCTTTCTGACCCTTGCTAGGCACTCTCTGCATAGCCATGTATGAGGCTCCAAGCATCTCTCGCAGACCTTACGGCTGCATTCTTGGCAAACGTATCTGGCGTTTCTTTCACCACAGGTTTCGCAGACCTTGACCGACAAGAGGTTTCACCTTCCTTTGCTATTTGAGGATTTGTGGGAGAAGTGCTAAGATTATTGCGAGGGCGATGAGGATGATGGATAACACGAGGAGAATTTTTACCGTCTCCTTATCTGTCCCGAAGACTATCGGTATGGGCCCAATCATTATCAAGGCTCCTCCTTTCACTTTGTTACGTAGATTCACAGCTCTTAAGAAGGAAAGTAGAATAGCTAAAAAGACGATTATGAAACCTATGAAGATCAAAAGAAAACCAGCTATGAAGAGCGTCGCTTGATCAAACATTGGTCCGCCCTGAGAAATATTTCACAAAATGTATCAAATAAACTTTAATATGGTTCAATTCTTTCTATAGAGAGGTTTGAGTGCATTTGGGTTTCGAGAAGGTGGAAAAAGAAATAGAGAGAATCGTTTCTTCCCGTCCAGACCTTACTCGGGACTACATACTTGACTTGATTGAGAGGAAAGTAAACGAGGCTAGAGGTTTCCTAACCCGAGAAAGCGCCGTCCGCATAGTTGCCGCCGAGTTGGGGGTCGATTATGCAGGGTTGCTATTCAAAGGTGACATACCAATTAAAAGTCTTCTTTCAGGATTAGGCGACGTGACAGTTGTAGGCAGAATCATCGCTGTATATCCTCTCCAGAAGTTCACTCGTCCAGATGAGACTGAAGGTAGAGTGAGACGTTTACTCATTGTGGACAAGACAGGTGAGGCAAGGGTTACGCTTTGGGATAATAATGCTGAGGTCTTTAGTGCGGATGGTCTCATTGGAAAAGTCGTAAGGTTTTGTCACGGTTATGTGCGCACAGGTCTTGATGGAAGATTAGAGCTGAACATTGGTTCAAGAGGAAAACTTGAAATGTCACCGCTAGACGTTTCAGAAGAGGAGTTTCCCTCAATAACCAAATTCATCAAGAGAGTCAACGAAATATCTGGGAAAGAAAAGACCGTAAACGTGGTTGGCGTTGTTAGGCAGATTTATCCCATATTCACCTTCAAAAGGGAAGATGGAAGCGAAGGAAAACTAAGGCGTATCGAGCTGGAAGATGCAGAGGCGAAGGCAGTAGTTATTCTCTGGAATGAGAAGGTGGATGAGCTTGCAGACATAGTGACGGGGAGGTGCTTAGAGATATTTAACGCAAAAGTTAAAGAATCCATAAAGGGAGAACTTGAACTCCACATAGACCAGTCAACAGACATCTTAACTTTGACAAAAGTACCGGAAGAATTTAACATCACTAATATATAAAATCACTAGATTTGTGGAAAAAAGGAAGATCTTTAGCTTTGCGCATCTTTTCTGTACAGATTCTCACTTCTTGACCAGGACGATCTCCATTGTAGAGACATTTGTCTTCGGCCTGTCAGGCCTTTCCATCTCTTCTGTTCCAATTTCGATCTTAGCCACGTCAACATCCTTCATAAAAGCACGGCGAAGAAGCTCAGCTGTATCTACCGCTCTGCTTATGGCTTTTCCCCTTGCTTTGACAGTAACCGTCTTAGCGCCAGAGTTGAAAGAAGTCAAACATGCAACCACGTACTTCATCACTGGCTTCTGTCCGATTAGAACTAAGCCTTCATTCGACTTTTCTTCAGCTTTACTCTTAGGCTTACTTTCAAGTTTCTCCTCATTCCTCTTTTCAGTTTTCTTTGACAATTCACATGATCCCTCCTTTTCTGTTGAGACTCATAGGATTGGTTTAATAATCTATTATGAAATCTGTAGGTCTTCTTATGTCTTTCTATACTTTCACCATTTTTCATGGGAAAGTTAAAAGAGTATTATCGCCAAGATTAAGAGGAGACAAAGTGCTGGAAAGATGAGAGTTGAAGCTCTCGCCCTCTTAGAAGCTTCATTAAGGATTGAGCACAGAGTGTCGATCTGCTTTTCACCTACGACCTTGACGCCTTGAATCTTCTTTTCACATAGTGAGACTTCGGAAGGCTTAAGGTTTCTCAATGCGTTTTTCGTAGCCCTCTTGACGTATCCTATTAATCTCTCGTGGTCAATCACCT
>CAYSEL010000007.1:0-5066 GCA_964430035.1 uncultured Candidatus Bathyarchaeia archaeon | reverse complement strand
AACTCGTCGACCCGAAGGGTGCGTACATGAAACTCCTCGAAGATGAGGGGAAGCTGAGAGAAGAATATGGAGATGTCGCGATTCAACGTTGCGTGAGCTATTTCCGAGGTCTCCACGTCACCGCGGTTCTAGAAGAGGCTGGATTGGAAGTCATAAACCCATTCAAAGTTTCGCTGATCTGTGGGAACAAGCTCTTCTCAACCTTGGCGTTGATCAAAGCAGGTGTACCTGTTCCAAAGACTTTCGTTGCTTTCTCAGAGGAGGGTGTCCCGAAAGCCTTAGATGATCTTGGGTATCCCGCGGTTATAAAGCCTGTTGTGGGAAGTTGGGGCAGGCTTGTAGCCCTTGTCCGTGACAGGGAATCAGCTCAAGCCATCGTTGAGTCGAGGGAGCAGATTCACAACAGCCTCCTTCAGATATACTATATCCAAGAATATGTTAAGAGACCGCCGAGGGACATAAGGGTTCTTGTGATTGGTGAGGAGGTTGTAGCAGCCTCTTATAGGTATTCACCTAAAGGCGAGTGGAGGACGAATGTTGCAAGGGGTGGAACAAGCGAACCTTGCCCTGTCACTGAGGAGCTTGAGGAGGTCGCTTTGAAGGCTGCTGAGAGTGTCGGAGGAGGGGTCTTAGCCGTAGACTGTATGGAGTCCCCCAGCGGGATCCTAGTTCACGAAGTCAATAACACAGTTGAGTTTAGGGGCTTGTACTCCGCGACAAAAGTCGATATTCCTGGGAAGATTATAAACTATGCTGTTAAGGTGATGAAGAAGTGAGGGTCGGGGTTTTCGGCGCTTCGGGATACGTTGGAGGTGAACTCCTCCGTCTACTCCTTAGGCATCCGAAGGTTGAAGTGAAGGTTGCAACCTCCAACACTTACGCTGGCGAGTTCATCCACCGCGTCCATCCGAACCTTCGTGGAGTGACAAACCTGAAATTCGTGGTTTCAGATCTGAAGGCCGTTGTGAACAATTGTGACTTGCTCTTCATGGCAACGCCTCATGGGGTCTCCTCCTCACTTGTGCCCCAAATCCTTGAGACGGGCATAAAGGTGATCGATGCAAGCGCTGACTTTAGGCTTAAAAATCCATCTGACTATGAGCGGTGGTACGGCTGGAAACATAAGAGTACGGAGCTTCTTGAAAAGGCTGTCTATGGTCTTCCTGAGATCCATAGAGAAGAGATAAGGAAAGCCCAGCTTGTCGCAGTTCCAGGATGCATGGCTGCTGCGGGGATTCTTGCCCTCGCGCCCATCATAAAGTGGGGTAGTGTTGAGAAAGACAGGATAGTTGCAGACTTTAAGGTTGGGTCTTCAGGCGCAGGTGGAAAACCTTCAATCTCAACCCATCATTCTGAACATTACAGCGTCGTTAGAGCTTACAAACCTGTTGGGCATCGGCACACGGCCGAGATTGAGCAGGAGCTCAGCGCTTTAAGCGGAGAAAAGGTCACTATTGCCATGTCTGCGCATGCCGTCAACATGGTCCGCGGGATCCTGGCGACATGCCATGTCTTCGTTAAAGAGCCAGTCTCAATGGTTATTCTCTGGCGCCTATACAGGGAATTCTACGCTGGAGAACCCTTCATAAGGTTTGTCCGGGATAGGAAAGGGGTCTTCAGGTTTCCAGATCCAAAGGTTGTAGTCGGCTCAAACTATTGTGACATAGGCTTCGACATTGACGACAACGTTAACAGGGTCGTAGTCCTCTCGGCAATCGACAACCTCATGAAGGGCGTCGCGGGGACAGCAGTTCAAGACATGAACCTAATGTGCAACTGGGACGAGAAGGAAGGATTGCATGATATTGGTTTACACCCAGTCTAAGGTGAAAGCGGTATGATAGTCCTAAAGATTGGGGGCGACATCTTCACTAAGGGGCTTGAACCACGACTTCTTGAAGATGTGAAGAGGGTGCAAAGCCGAGAGAGGCTTGTCATCGTCCACGGCGGGGGAGATGAAGTTACAGATATTGCTGAAAAACTTGGGAAGAAACAGGTCTTCGTCACTTCGCCGGGTGGGATGAGAAGCCGTTACACTGACGAGGAGACGGTCGAGATCTACACAATGGTCATGGCTGGAAAGATAAATAAGGTTATTGTCCGATGGCTGCTGAGCTTGGGGGTTCCCGCTGTTGGTTTGTCAGGTGTCGATGGTGCTCTTCTCAGGGCGGAGAGGAAGAAACGCATAATCATAGTAGATGAGCGGAACAGGAAACGCATAATAGATGGGGGCTTCACTGGAAGGATTACAAAGGTCAACACGGCGGTCTTAGAGGTACTCCTTGAGAAGGGCTACGTTCCTGTAGTCGCTCCAGTAGCCTTGGGAGAGGAGAATGAATTCTTAAACGTTGACGCCGACAGGGCTGCTGGGCAAATATCCGGAGCGCTCAGAGCCGAAACAGTGGTCTTCCTAACTGATGTTGAAGGCGTCTATTTGAAGGGCGAGTATGTTAGGAAGTTGATTCTCTTGGAGGCTGAGAGGCTAATACCGAAGATTGGTCCAGGGATGGACAAGAAGGTGCTCGCTTCCGTCGAAGCTCTAAAATCAGGCGTTAAGGAGGCTGTAATCTCATCAGGCTTCGTCGAGAAGCCCTTAACTAACGCTTTAAACCACAAGATTGGAACAGTGATTACTCTTGAATGAAGATCTGGTCTTCAACATCGAGGACTCACACCTCGCGAAGGTCTACCAGAAGTTCCCTGTGGTTATAGTTAAGGGAAGAGGTGCCCTACTCTACGACGCGAAGGGACAGGCATATATAGACTGTATGGGAGGTTACGGCGTCAGCATAGTCGGCCACTGCCACCCAAGGGTTGTTGAAGCTTTGAAGGAGCAGAGTGAGAGGCTGATAACATGCCACGGCTCCTACTACAACGACAAAAGGGCTGAGTTCCTAGAGAAACTCATCAAACTATGCCCTAAAGGTTTGGAGAAGATTTTCCTCTCTAACAGCGGCGCTGAGGCTGTTGAATGCGCCTTGAAGGTCGCTGCGAAGTTTACGGGCAGAGACGAGTTCATCAGCATGGTGAGGGGATACCACGGCAAGACATTAGGCGCCCTCTCCGCAACATGGGATCCAAAATACCGTGACCCCTTCCAACCTTTAGTCCACCAAAAATTCAAGTTTGCGCCTTTCGGCAAGGCTGAGAAGGTTAAAGAATACCTGTCCGAAAAGACGGCTGCGGTCATAGTTGAGCCTGTTCAAGGGGAAGGCGGGGTTCACGTCGCCCCTGAAGGATTTCTTGAGGACTTACGGAAATTATGCAATGAGAACGGATCCTTGCTGATCTTCGACGAGATCCAGACTGGGCTTGGGAGGACTGGGCGCCTATGGGCTTCTGAGCATTGGGATGTGACGCCTGACATAATGTGTATTGGGAAGGGTCTTGGAGGTGGGATGCCGATCGGCGCGACAGTTGCGAAGGATGAAGTTATGGAATCCCTCAGAATAGGCGAGCACACAAGCACCTTCGGCGGAAACCCGCTTGCATGTGCAGCTGCCTCCGCGGTCTTAGACGTAATCGTTGAAGAGAATTTGGTTGAGAGAGCCCGCGTCTATGGGGAAAGATTTCGAAACATGCTTCAAGGGTTAGTTGAAGAGTTCAAAGTTCTGAGGGAGGTTCGAGGCTTAGGCCTCATGGTAGGCTTGGAGTCTAGACTCCCGATACAATGGGTTCTCATGAAAGCTTTGGAGAGTGGTCTAATACTCCTATACTCTGGAAAGAATGTGATTCGTTTTCTGCCTCCACTCGTGATTGGGATGGACCAGCTTGAAGAGGCGGTTGGGATTCTAAGAGGGGTCTTCAGCGAAGAGGATAAAGCTTCAGCAAAGGGTTGACGGAAGTGCATCTATGGATAAAGATTATGAAGATTCAAGCTTGGAGCTCCTCCGAAAGATGCTGGAAATTTACAGCCCAAGTGGTAGGGAGTCGGATTTAGCATCCTTTCTGAGGGAGGAGTTTTCCAGAATAGGTTTTGAAAGGGTCTGGACGGACGAGGTTGGCAACGTCTATGGAGAGGTAGGCTCAGATTCGCCTTCCATAATGTTATGCGGGCACATGGACACGGTTCCTGGAAGGCTCGCGGTAAGGGTTAATGATGGCAGGGTCTATGGGAGGGGTGCAGTTGATGCTAAGTCTTCCTTGGCGGCTATGGTCTCCGCATCCTCGAAGCTTATGGACAGCCTTGAAACGGGGAGATTAGTCATAGCAGGCGTTGTAGATGAGGAGGGAAGGGCTAAGGGGATACGTCACCTTATAAAGAAAGGTTTTAAGGTGGACTGTGCGGTCTTCGGTGAGCCGAGCGGCGTAAAGAACATAACCTTCGCCTACAAAGGTAGGCTCTTTTTGGAGGTCACCTTCAGAACGGTTACGAGGCATGTGGGGGCGCAGCACCTAGCGGAGAACGCGGTTGAGAAAGGTTTTGAGTTTTGGACCTGGCTGAAATCCGCCTCTGAAGGTTACAAGTCGACTCGAGGAATCTTCTACTCCTTGACGCCTTGTCTAATTGGGATAAAGAGTCAAAGGATGAGCGGCGGGGTTCCTGATCTCTGCAGGTTAAATGTCGACATTAGGCTCCCACCGGGAATGGGCGCAGGCAAGGGCTTGGAGATTGTGGATGACATTGTTGAAGGCTTAAAAGCTAAGAGCAATACTCTCTCAGTCTCCGTGAAAGTTAAGGACAAGGTGGACCCCTTCGTAGCTCCGAGAGACAATGCCCTTATGAGAGCGCTGAAAGAGGCAATTGTCGAAGTGACTGGAGGACCAGTCAAGTTTCTAAGAAAGACTGGGACTGGAGACATGAACCTCTACGGTCAGGCGGCAAAGGTGCCTGTTGCAACCTATGGTCCTGGAGATGCAAGCCTCAGCCACACATCCCTCGAGTTTGTCGAGGTCAAAGATTACCTGGCAAGTATAGATGTCTACGAGAAAACTGTTAAGAAGATTCTCGAGGGCGCGAGTAACCCATCTTTTGCGGCGCAATAGAAATTCCTTTTTGCGTCACAAAAAAGGTTTCGGGAAGTTTTCTGTCTTTTCCACCGTTCCAAACTGAACAGTTTAGGGGC
>CAYSEL010000006.1:0-4975 GCA_964430035.1 uncultured Candidatus Bathyarchaeia archaeon | reverse complement strand
AAAAAATGGGAATCTCTAGAGGAACAATCTGGAGGCTACTTCAATCTGCAAGAGAAAAAGTTGCTAGAGCCCTCACGGAAGGGAGACCTATAAACTTTCATAAATAAGAACTAAACAATCATCTGCACCTTAGATCGAAATAAGCGTGTAGTGAACAGTTCATGAAGCAATCCTCAAAGCATCTAAGGTTTGTAAAGCACTTGGGAGATTTTCGATTCAAAAGTTGGCTTGACAGGAACGCTTCTGAAGCTTTGATTGAGATGGGTCTAAGGACAGGTCACATCGTCTTGGATTTTGGATGCGGCACTGGAACATATACGATTCCAGCAGCAAGGTTGGTCGGCGAAAAAGGAAGAGTCTACGCTTTAGACGTAAGCACAGAGGCTTTAGACCGATTGGAAGAAAAAGCAAGACGGGAAGGACTGAAGAATATAACAAGAATAATCAGTAAAGGTGAAAAGGTCCCTTTGGAAGATGAATCAATTGATTTAATGTTATTAATCGACGTTCTTCAAGAAATAGACGACTGGAACGCCCTTTTTGAAGAGGCATATAGAATACTTAAGCCCAATGGAAGGTGTTCGGTCTATCCGATGCATGTATCGGCGGAGGAAGTGGAAAGATTAGCCGTTAGTAAAGGATTGAATCTGGAAGATAAGAAGATTGAAGGACGGATCCTCCTATTCAACAAGGGTCCGCAATCAAGAATGATGGCATAACTATTTCGAAAGAGAGAGAACAATTATGCGGTTGAAGATACTCTACGATAATGATGCTAAGGGAGGCTTTAGGAGAGGTTGGGGCTTCTCTTGTCTGGTTGGAGAAGAACTTCTTTTCGATACTGGTGCTGACCCATCCATTCTACTTTCCAATATGCACCGATTCGATGTGGAACTTGGAAGGATAAGCAAGATTTTCTTATCGCATGAGCACAGAGATCATGTCGGCGGAGTCCAGATCATGGAAAGGCTCGGAAGGATTAAAGTATTCGTTCCCAGCTCGTTTTCAAGCCGCTTAAAGGAATGGTTGAAATCGCATCCTAATGCTGAACTCGTAGAGACTGCTACAAAACAAGAAATTTGTCACGGCATGTTTACGACGGGGGAGCTCGGAAACGCCTTGAGGGAGCAATCCTTGATCGTCCAGACAAAGAATGGCTTAACAGTAGTCACAGGCTGTTCCCATCCAGGTTTAGAAAACATTCTGAGGTCAGTTTTCAAATTTGGTGAAATTTATGGGGTTATAGGCGGCTTCCACGGATTTGACAGACTAGAAGTTTTGAAGGAGATGCGTTTGATTCTTCCTTGCCACTGCACAACACATAAAAAAGAAATATTAAGCCTTTACCCTGAATCAACTGTTAAATGTTCGGCTGGATGTGAGGTTGAAATCTAGTGAAGGAACTGTTGAAACGAAATAACGCTGTGCCAATCTGTGTGATGATCTATTTATGATTGGTTTCGGTCCAGTCCCTTCAAGACGTTTGGGAAAAAGCTTAGGGATAAACAACATTCCCGCAAAAATCTGTTCTTACTCCTGCGTCTATTGTCAATTGGGAAAAGCGACGAAGATGAGAATTGACAGGCAGGCCTATTACAGCCCAGAAAGAATTCTTAAAGAGGTTAGAAACAAAGTTGACGAAGCTAAGGCTAGGGACGAGGAGATAGATTATTTAACCTTCGTGCCCGATGGGGAGCCAACCCTAGATATCAACTTATGTAGGGAAATCAGCCTTTTGCGTCAAATAGGAATTCCGATAGCGGCATTAACAAACGCTTCACTGATTTGGGAGAGCGATGTTAAGGATTGTCTCAGTAATATGGACTTTGTTTCCTTAAAAGTTGATGCCATTAGCGAGAACTTATGGCGAAGAATAAACAGACCTCACAAGTCCCTGAAGATAGACGAGATCTTAAATGGAATCGTTAAATTCTCGAAGGAGTTCAGGGGGATAACCGTTACGGAGACAATGCTTATAGACGGTGTAGACTATGCCGACGAATTCGATAAGATAGCAGATTTCTTAGCAGAGGTAAGGCTTGATAAAGCTTACATTGCTATCCCAACGAGGCCTCCCGCGGAAGGATGGGTTAAACCCGCAAATGAAGAGTTGATAAACAAGGCTTTCCAAGCATTCGCTGAGAAACTGGGACAAGAGAAAGTTGAGTATTTAATAGGATACGAAGGAAATGCTTTTGCATTCACTGGAAACGTTGAGGAGGATCTGCTTAGCATCATCTCGGTGCACCCTATGCGTGAAGAAGCAGTTAAAGAATTCTTGAGGAAGGCGGAAGCTGACTGGAGCGTTGTCCGGAAGATGATAACTGAAGGGAAGATGATTGAGCTCGAATATGAGAAACACAGATACTACATGAGGAAGATACCGAGCAGGACGATACTCAAGTTCTGAAACGATAGACTCAGGTACATGTACATGGTTACAAACGGTCTGGCAAAACGTGTACTGAAGTATCATCATCCTTTTCCATTCAACATGTTATTCAGATGATGGTATCATTGCTGTCCCGCATTTTGGGCACGCAGTGGAAAGGCAAGGCGTTCCTCTCACATGAGGAGTTTTGTACCCACATTTAGGGCAAACACAGTAAGCAGGTCCACCGACTCCTTGACGCTGTCCACCCCTGCCTCTACCATAACCTCTTCCACTCAAACTATTCACCTCCAAAGGCTTCATTACCAAACTGTTAAACTCACATTTAAAGATAAAAGATAGGTCGTCGGCGTAAGCGATACTATCTGGCACTAATGAAAGGATTTAAGATGAATTGTCACTGGTACATAAACCGGTGCTTTATGACAATGAAGCTAAGGATCTGAGACTCTGCGTCCACAGACAAACTTTAATGGCGCTATGCTGATTATCTCAGAGATTCTGCCATTTCTTGGTTTTCCTAGTTTCCTTAGGGTGGCTTCCACGTATCTGCTGGTCTTCTGCTTTCCAGCCATAAGAAACTCAGTTAGAGTTTTTCGTATATGTGTTGGGGGTTTCGACCCCCATTTTTCCTAGCCCATTCTACTAGGAAATCGACGCGTTCCCATTCGACATGTGCTCAAATATGCTTCGCCCATTTTTTAACACTCCACTTATTTGATCCTCTCCGTTCTAGGACTCGTGTTAAGACTTGCTACTGGTGCTTAAGGTGGTGCTCTCCGCCAATTGAGAGGAGAAAAACCGGGTTTATTGAATTTGCTTTTTATGCCGAAGGTCACTACTTTTAGGGAGATGGGAACGGCTCAACAAACCGTAGACGTCCCTGACCCTGTCTAGTGAGGATTCAGGATTTTCCTAAAGATTTCTTTGATCTCCTTTGAAACTGTACTCTCTGGCGAGTATTCGGCGATAGGTTTTCCGAGTACCATCGCTTCTGTAACAAGGGGATCGAAGGGTATTTTGCCGGCAACCTCGACGCCGTTGCTTCCGCAGAACGCTTCGATCATCTTCGTATTCTCTATGTTCAAGTCGTACTTGTTTATGCAGACCAGCGGGTTAACTTTGAAATGGTTAAGCATCTTCAGAGCCCTTTCCATATCGTGAATTCCGGATAAAGTCGGCTCAACTACGATGACTCCTAGGTCGACTCCGCCAACTGAAGCTATTACAGGACAGCCGATTCCTGGCGGTCCATCATTTATGATTAACTCAACGTTCTCCTCTTCGGCTATCTGTCTTGCATTCTGCCTAACAAGTGTTACGAGCTTACCAGAGTTCTCCTCCCCAGGGTTAAGCCTTGCATGAGACATGAAGCCGTACTTCGTCTTTGAGATATAGGCGTAGCCGCAGACCTTCTCCCTGAGTTCTACAGCCTCTACTGGGCATATGTAAGCACATAGCCCGCATCCTTCACAGAGTACGGGGTCTATCTTAAGGTCATTTATTGCGTTGAATCTGCAGATCTCCTCACATTTCCGGCATTGGATGCACCTCGATTCATCCAGAACCGCCACTTTAGAGCCCTTAAATTCCTGTTTCCGCATAATACTTGGATTTAGGAGCATGTGTAGATTCGGCGCGTCCACGTCACAGTCTGTAATCACCAGTTTCTCCGCGAATACAGCGAGGGACGCAACCAAGGTTGTTTTACCTGTTCCACCTTTGCCGCTAAGAACCGTTATTTGCTTCACCCATTCGCATCTCCACAATTCTATTTAACATTTGCTGAAATTTTGTTTTCCATTCTTCCATCTCGGTCACGAAGGAGACTCCGCGAGAATATAGCTCTGCAATTTTTTTGCTGAACGGTATCTCAAGCATTACAGGAATTCCTTCTTCTCTGCAGTACTCGTAAACCTTCATATCGCCGATTCCAGCGCGGTTAACCACAACGCCAAGCGGAATCCTCAATGTTCTTAAAACTTCGACAGCGATCTTCAAGTCATGCAGTCCAAAAGGCGTAGGCTCTGTGACAAGGATGGTGAAGTCGCTTCCATAAACGCTTGCAACGACTGGACAGGAAGCGCCTGGTGGAACATCAATTATAACGGTTTTCTCTCTGTCAATTTCTTTCTTAACATCTCTTATCAATGGACCGGCCATAGGTTCGCCTACGTTGAGTTCGCCGTAAACTAGGTTGACTCCTTGGGCTGAACACTTTTTGACAATGCCTATCTGCCTCTTCTCTTCAACTATGGCTTTTTCTGGACATACGGTTGAGCATAGTCCGCAGCTGTGGCAGAGCTCAGGGAAGACTAGAACGCTTTCAGGGGCAACGAAGAGCGCGTGGTATTGACAAAGCTCGGCGCATTTTCTGCAGTAGTTGCACCTTTCTTCGATAATCTTTGGAACAAGAGAGTAAACAGGCTTCTCCTCGTATACCTTTGGCTTAAGAAGGATGTGGACGTTGGGTTCCTCAACATCGCAGTCTAGGAGCTGTACATTCTCTGCTGACAAAGCCAAGCCTACGGCTACTGTCGTCTTTCCAGTTCCCCCCTTTCCACTGGCAACTGAAATTATCAT
>CAYSEL010000005.1:0-10571 GCA_964430035.1 uncultured Candidatus Bathyarchaeia archaeon | reverse complement strand
TCTTTAGCCCGTATTAACGCTGTGGTTCCACTCGTTGTCGAAAGGATTAAGATTTTTCCACTAACTCTTTCCCGCAGAAACTCTAAAGGTGAGTTTCCAAGGTCAAAACCCTCAGGTTTAATCCCGCCTCTCTCGCCCGCAAGAAGATGTTCCCTGTGATTTTTTCGAAGAGCATAAGCTTCCTTCAATGTCCTAACTGGGATAACTGCTTCAGCACCGTTCGCTAATGCTGTCACTATGCTTGAACTACACCTCAAAGCGTCAATAGCTATTATTAGGTCTCCCCGCTTAACAGCCTTGCTAGCGTCTTTTGCGGAAAATTCAAGGCTGACAATGGTGGTCGTTTCCTCTCACCTTTTACCTAATATATGAGACGTTCTAATTGGTAATTTATCTTATTTCAAACCTTTTACATGCATCCATTATGGTTTCAATATGTTCCAAAATTTAAGTGCCAAGTTGTAAATAAGGAAAATCCTTTTTATGACAGTGCTGCATTAATCATTTATTCTTGTCGGTGACGATATTTTGATATGATGACGAACAAAAACGGGGTCAGGATCGGGCTCGAGGTTCATACTCAACTGACTAGCTTAAAGACGAAGCTTTTCTGCAGTTGTCCCTCAGATTACCGTGGAAAAGAGCCTAACTCAGTTGTCTGTCCAGTCTGTCTTGGACTTCCTGGTTCGCTTCCAGTTCTAAACGGGAAGGCGATCGAGTATGCGGTTATGGCTGCACTGGCTTTGAACTGCAAAATTTCGGATCAGATGCTCTTCTTCCGAAAGAATTATTATTATCCAGACTTGCCGAAGAATTTTCAGATAACTCAATACGATAAGGCTGGCGGTGTCCCTTTAGCAACTAATGGTTATTTGTATATTGAAGATAGGGGAAAGAGAAAAAAGGTAAGAATCAGCCGGATCCATCTTGAGGAGGATCCCGGTCGGCTTGTCCACATAGGACCTATTGATCAATCGCCTTATACGCTTGTTGACTACAATCGCTCCGGTGTTGCACTTCTAGAGACAGTAAGTGAACCTGACATGAGTTCGCCGAGAGAAGCAAGAATCTTCCTCCAGAAACTCAGATCGATCCTTGAGCATTTAGGAATCTTTGACGGTAGCCTTGAAGGTGCTATGCGCTGCGACGCTAATATCTCATTAGCTGGAGGGACAAGGGTCGAGGTTAAAAACATTTCATCCTTTAAGGAGGTTGAACGTGCCCTAAGCTTTGAGATTACAAGGCAAAAGGGGATCATGGAAAAGGGTATAATAGTCAAACGAGAGACAAGGCACTGGGATGAGGTGAGAAGGATAACCGTCTCACTACGAACTAAAGAGGAGGAGCAAGACTACAGGTACTTTCCTGAGCCAGACCTTCCGCCTATCGTCTTGAGCAAAGAATTCATTGAAGGTGTCAAAGCGAAGATGCCTGAACTGCCTGATGAGCGTATGAGACGTTTCATGGCTCAGTACGGCCTTCCAAGATATGATGCCGGAGTCTTGGTTAGCTCTAAACAATTGGCTGACTTCTTTGAGGAGTGTGCAAAGATCTATGAGGATCCCAAGGAGATCAGTAATTGGATGATGAGCGATCTCCTTCGATACCTTTATGAAAACAACCTTGAGATCCAAGAGTCCAAGATTACACCTGAAAAACTCGTGGGATTGATCCGATTGATAAGAGAAGGGGTTATAAGTGGAAAGATCGCTAAGACTATTCTGCCTAAAATTATCTTGACTGGGAAAAATCCAAGAGAGATTGTTGAGGAAGAAGGGTTATTAAGGATAGATGACAGCAACCTCCTCAACAATTTGATAGATAAGGTCTTCTCTGAGAACCCGAAAGCGGTCGAGGACTCCTTCAAAGATGAGAAAGCCGTCAACTATTTGATTGGACAGCTAATGAAAGAGACCGGGGGCAGAGCCGACCCTATACTTGCAAACCAGCTTGTCAGAAAGAGGATTCATCTTCTTAAATTAGAGAGGATGGGAAACTGATCTCCCCAATCACTTTGTTTTTCTTTTAGGTATACTGCTCCAATTCTTTCTTTAGAAACTCGTATACCTTGAAAGATGTCTCCTTATCTGCCTCCATGCCTAGGGTGGAGCCTAGGATGCAGACTCCTTCTATTTTTCTTCTCTTTGCGAGACCCAGCAATAGCCCTGGAACGCCTATGATGCTTCCACGTACGAAGGGGATGGCGCCTTTCTTGGTAAGTTCCTTAAATCTCTTTCTTGAGGTTGAAGCAACAAATACTTCTCCAAGAGGTTGAAGCGAGGGCGCTCCATCTATGATAATAATGGATCTGCATCCTAGTTGGGTTACAAAATCTAGTATGTCACTACTGATCTCGTAGTATGCAGTAACATCTTCAATCGGCAGTTCACCGTCTCCCGTTAGGATTATCAGGTTCTCACCTTTCGTTGACACATAGAATTCATATCTTGGTAGCCGGCAAATACCTCTCCTGTTTATTAATACATAGTCGGGGAACAGGGGTGAGTATAACTCTGCAAAGATTTTCGCCTGTGTAGACTCAATCATGAGCCTTGCCACGATCCTGCCTATGTTTCCAACTCCGCGAAATCCAGCAACTAGAATGGGATTTTCAAGTTTAGGTTCGAAGCGTTGCCTAATATAGGTTCGATCCAAGCGGCATCCTCGCTTTAAACTCCGCATTGACGCGTATAGGTTTTTCGTCTCCTCATCTTCACCTAAAACTTATTAGGCATCTATCCGCCAAGCCTACCTTGAAGTTGCAACTTGAATATTGGTCTCAAAACGTCTCTTTAAAGAAAGAATGTACAGGAAATGTCTCGAGAAAATTAGACACTCCATAAAGGGGAAATCACTCGTTGAGAAGATGGAGATTGTATGCAGAATATTGAAAAATAATATTTTGATACTACTTATGGGCCGGCTTCTACTTCCCAAAGAAAGATGTTCTGAAGCTCGGTCCATTGTACGGTCCTCCGGCTTGTGCACATATACCATCCACTGGGGTACGCGGTAAAGTATCTAGGACTAACTTTCCAGATACATCGTCTGCGATCCAAGGTCGAAGTCTGAGATTGCCTCACCAATATTCGACGAAGCTGGCCAAGTCATAGCGGTTCTTGAATATAAGCAGTGAAGAGTTAGAAATTTTGACGTTGACCGTGAATGGCTTTAAAAGATTGTTAAAGAAGCCTTTTCCTGCGTTTAGACAAAGTCCGCTAGTGATCTTTGCTCCGCTTTCCCTCTGGTTTTGAAGGAACTTTTCTTTTTGAAACTATCTTCTTCCTTCGCTACCTTTTCTTCTGAGAAGATTATTATCTCCCCGTAGACCCCATCATAGCCTGGCACAATCTTCACATTTCCCTCTCTAACTCTGACTATGGCCGCAGCTATTTTTGGGTCGACGAGCTCAGTCATGCTTTCAAAAGAAGCGTTCAAGAGGACTGAATACTCGTCCCCAAACTTTGAGATGAGATCGTTATATATCTTCCAGACTTTCTGGACTCCGGGATAGTTTACACCTAAAACAGTGGATATTATCTCTGAGAGTGGAAGAAGATACTTATATCCCGGTGCATCTTTAGGCTGGAACCCCTCCGGACGGTCGGCTAGCTCCTCAACTCTCTGCTCAACGCCCTTCGTAAGTTGCCTATGACAGACTGGACAGACATTTCCATACTTTATAGCTTCTTTAGGGGGAAGTGAGATTTCACAGTTGCGGTGACCTGTCCAATGATACTTCCCATAGTCAGGATAAGTCTCAATTGTGAACTTGAAGCGGGCTGGATCCTTCTTCTTGATTGAGTCGATGATTTCGCTGTAAGTGAACTCTTCCAGCTCGAAGACGTTGGCTTCACGTCCAATCCGCCAAGGCCAACTTGAGTGGGAGTCACTGTTCGAAACCAACGTAAACCGATCTAAGGCGCTTAGACGCCAGTTCATGGGAGGATCTGACGACAATCCGGTCTCAACAGCAAAAATGTGGTGTATCATATCTTGGTAGCAGTCTTCAATCCTGTCGAAGCCGGCGAAGGCGCCGAAAAGGCTGAACCACGGAGTCCAAGCGTGAGCTGGAATAATCATGTTGTCACGTGAGACCTCCATAATTTCTTCAGTCAACTGAGACGCGGACATATTCAATGATGGTCTTCCATCAGCTTCGAGGTTGCCATACTGGAAAAGTCTATCATTGACCTGCTCAGCCGTCTCAAAGTCTGGTGTCAAGATTACATGATGAATTTTTTTAATCTCTCCTTGAAAGGAGAATATTGTTGAAACCTCACCCGTTATCATAAACTTTAAAGACGAATTTGTAATTTTTGCAGGTTGAAATAGGCTAGTCCCGGGTACTTCAACTAATTTCTCCTTCAATTCTTTGAACCATTTAGGATGTGTGAAGTCTCCAGTTCCAACGAGGTTTAATCCCTTAATCGGTGCGAAGCGTAGAATTTCATCTATATCCATCTTCTCGCTTGTAGCGCGGCTGTACTTGCCGTGAATATGTAGGTCCGCTATTACTCTTATAGGCACGGAGATGTCTCCCGCAACCTCACTCTTTTTTTATTTTTCGTCTCTCTATGTGTTCCTTATGCTTTTAAAGCTTGATTCTGAAGTTTGGATGGGTCATAGGCTGCCTGAACAACTATTGGAGGAGGGGAAAAGAGAAAGGAGGACTGTTTAGCTTAAATTCTTCCGTAAAAGAAATGAAACTGCTAAAGGTTCGTCCGAAGTGCGGGGGGTGGGATTTGAACCCACGAACCCCTATGGGACGGGATCTTGAGTCTTGCGCGCTCTGAACTTCTTCGTTCATTCGCTCCGCGCATCTTGCCCTCTTCGAATGGGTTGACCTGGCTCTGCTACCCCCGCTTGCCTATCAATCTATGCTGATTTAGCCCCTATTATTCTTTTACAATTTTTCTGTCTCTAATAAGTTTTAATAGTGTTGATGGGCAAATATGATAGATTTGGCTTTGAAGGTGTTCGCCTTTGGGTGTAAAGGTAAGGTTTGAACGGGAAACATCTGATCTTTCGGGTTTCTGGAATTTTAGAACCGACCCTGAGGATGAGGGGGAAAGGGGAAGATGGTTTGAGCGGAAGAGCTTCTCCGATTGGGACAGATTATATGTTCCGGCATCTTGGAATG
The DNA here is from genome assembly GCA_964430035.1 of uncultured Candidatus Bathyarchaeia archaeon. Lineage (GTDB taxonomy): Archaea > Thermoproteota > Bathyarchaeia > Bathyarchaeales > DTEX01 > JANXEA01. Next base: position 5,428 of record CAYSEL010000005.1, on the reverse strand, counting down.
AGCAAGATTCGGCTTACACTTGGTATATGGGCGTAGCTTGGTACGCAAGAGAGTTTTATGTACCGAGGGACTGGAAAGGGAGGGTGGTGATCCTAAACTTCGACGGGGTCAATTATAAGGCTAAGGTCTGGGTTAACGGCGCCTACCTTGGTGAACATGAAGGTGGCTTCACACCTTTCAGTTTCAGAGTTGAGGACAAATTAAGGCTTGGGGAGGACAACTGGGTCATCGTTAAGGTCGATAACACTTTAACGAGGAAGACTGCCCCGCCTGACGAGGGAATGAGTAGGACCTACATTGACTTTTTCCATTACGGCGGCATCCACCGCGAGGTTTTCCTTCACTGCCTTCCCAAACTCTTCATCGATGATTTAGCTTTGAGAACGGACATCAAGGATGATGATGGAATAATTGATGTTGTTGTACGTATCGTGAATGAAACGGATGAACGGTACTTCTGCAAGTTAACACTTTCAATCCTAGAAAACAGTGGGGTTGTGGCTGAGAGACCTGTAAGGATTATGATGGGACCTAAATCCGAAAAGGTAGTCAATGAAAAGTTGAGAGTGAAGGCGGCTAAGTTCTGGAGCCCAGAATCACCACACCTTTATAAGCTTAGGGTAACATTAATTTACGGCGAGAACCAAGGCGACACAAAGGATGTTAAGTTCGGAATAAGAACAGTTAGAATTGATAATGGAAAAATACTGTTAAACGGGCGGCCAGTCTTCCTAAAAGGCTGCGTGAGGCATGAGGACTTCCCAGTTCTCGGTGAGACCCTTCACGGGGCAGTTCTGAGAAAAGACTTCGGATTGATGAGAGAGATTGGATGTAACTCCTTCAGAACTTTTTACCATCCATATTCAAGGAGCCATATGAACCTCGCTGACGAGTATGGGTTTCTAGTAATATTGGAGATGCCTACGGCTGAACTGTGCCAACACGTTGATAAGCTTGATGACCTCGAACTTGCCGAGAAGATAAAGAAGGTAACGTTAGAAGCAATAGAGAGGGATAAGAGCCGCCCATCCGTAATTATGTATAGCCTCTTCAATGAACTGGACAACGGCAGAGAAGAATTCAGAACACTACTAAAAAATGTGGCCGACGAGGTTAGAAAGGCTGATCCTACGAGGCCTATCACCTTTGTCTCATACAAGTATTTAGAAGACAAGGCTCTGGAAATGGTTGATGTGCTCTGCCACAACTTTTGTTATGAGCGGTATAGCCTATGCGGAGATTTGGTTAATACTGAAAAGGCTCTCAATGAAACCTTAGAAGAACTCCTTAAGAGATACATGGATAAGCCCATAATTGTAACCGAGTTTGATGTGGATGCGATCGCAGGGGATTCTCAGGAACATCCAGAGATATTGTCTGAAGATCATCAAGCCGAGTACATAAAGACTATCTGGAAAGTTTTATGCTCGAAAGACTATGTTTCCGGTGGGCACATTTGTAACTTTGCGGACTTCGTGGTTGGGCAGAGCCAGAGAAAAGTAACATTGAATCAGACAGGAATATTTACGAGGACAAGGGACCCAAAGCTATTAGTGGAGGTGGTTAAGGGACTCTTTAGAAACACACCGACCTACCGTTAAATACTCATGCGCATTAAATGATGGTTGTCCCGATTTTTTCGCCCCTTACCGCCGCAACCACGTTTTCAGGCTTGAACCCGTTTACCACCATTGTTCTTATGCGGTTCTTTTTTAGGATGCGGAGTGCTTCTGGATCAATTATCTGGTGGATGCCTGCCTTATGCCTGTCTTCCTCCATGAGATGATCTAGCTCATCAAAAGTTAGATTGTCAAGCTTCTCAGCATCAGCGTATCTTTTCGGATCCTTCGTATAGACGCCTTCCTGATCCGTGGCTTTTACGATGAGGTCCGCATTAATCTTCGATGCAAGTAAGACCGCAACAGTATCCGTTGTCATTCCCGGTTTTAGGCCGCCCATCACAACTATTCCCCTTTCCTCTAAGGTTCGGGTAGCAACCCAAACTGATGTGGGAATCTCTTTCCATTTTAATCCGCCGAGTTTCATAGCTAAGATCTGGGCTAAAACTCTTGAAACACTAATCGCGGCTTCATCCTGTTCCGGTTCTGTTAGGCCGATTTCCTTGGCTATCTGGATGAACTGCCTTGCCGGTTCACCTCCCCCAACGATGACTGCCAATTTGTGGCCTTGCCCTCTTAACCTCTGTATAACCTTTGCGTATTCTTTCATCAAGGTGGGGTTCATGGGTGAAGCTATGACTGAACCGCCTACCCTAATCACAACCTTCATCTTCAGCACCAAAGAATAATTTGAAGGCTTCACTATAAATAACTCATCTCCTTTTTCAGAACCTAAACAGTCAATTGCCAGGAAATCTTAAGTTTCAAACCCTCATAATTATTTGAGAGAAAATTCTCAGTCAAGGAGTTGAGTTAAGCACATGTTTGAGATTATCTTTCTCGGGACTGGAGGAGGCCGTTTCGCCATGGTTACACAAAAGGTTAGGACTGGAGGAATTAGAATTCTGTCAAATAAGGTTAACATTCATGTTGATCCGGGACCAGGCGCATTAGTTTACTCTTTAGAGACTGGTCTCGACCCCCAAAAGGTTGACGCCATACTTATCTCTCACTGCCACCTCGACCATACGAATGACGCATGCGTCCTCATTGAAGCTATGACGCAGGGGACAACGAAGAAAAGGGGGGTTGTTGCCGCAGCTCACAGTGTTTTAGAGGGGAACGAAGTATGCGATAAGGTTATCTCCTCTTATCATCGAAAACTACCTGAAAAGGTTGTCGACGCCAAGGTTGGAGCAAGCTTCACAGTCGGCGACTTAAATGTTAAGGTATGCAGAGCTGTGCACTCCGATCCCGACGCAGTCGGCTTCAAGTTTGAGACTAAAGATTACGGCGGATTTGCATATATGCCCGACTCTGAATACTTCGACGATATCCGAGATTTTTATGGAGATGTTAGGCTTCTCATCCTTTCAGTCCTAAGACCTTCAGGTAAGCCTTGGAAGGGGCATATGTCAACGGATGATGCAGTACGGGTGATAAATGAGGTAAGGCCGGAAAAAACTGTCATAACCCATTTCGGTATGCTTATGATCCTTCAGGGGATAGAGAAAGAGGCGCGCACTATCGAGAAGTCTACTGGTGTGCCAACGATAGCTGCAAAGGATGGAATGCGCCTAATCTTTGGGGAAGAGATCTGTTTGGGCAAGCCTAGAAGAGAACCAGATTTGAGCCGTTTCTTCGAGCCTTCTTAACAGTAACTTTAAGACTTGACCCATTGGAGACCCCGCCATCGTTATTGCTGATATTCGACCGTGTATCTTGCTTCTGGAAAGTTTTTGACGGTCTTTTCTCCGCCCTTACCGTAAATAATCTTCATCTCTTTTATCTTGCAAGCTTCTAGTATGGCGTCCTCGCTTTCTCTGATCGCTTCTATATAATCTGCGTCCTCAGTATATATTGTGAGCCTATTAACCTCAGCGTTAAGGGGAAGCCTCTTCTCAGCCTTGTCCCTTCTAATCTCTGCAATCAAGTCAATAACCTTGTCGCCTCTTCTCTCAGCTTCCTCATCGATTAACTCTTTGTTAACAGTTGGCCAAGGTGAGAGATGTATGCTCTTGTAACCTTTATGCTCAGCGTACATAGCCTGGTAGATTTCCTCAGTGACATGCGGGATGAAGGGTGCAAGCATCTGCAGAATTCTAAAGATTGTGTAATAAAGCGTGTATAAAGAGGCTTTTCTTCCCTCGTCATCTTGGCTTTCAGGCTTATATAATCGGTCTTTAATCGCTTCGGCGTACTGGTCGCAGAAGATATGCCACGTGAAATCCCTTAAAGCTTCAATGGCAATGTTGAAGTTGTAGTTTTCAAGCGCATTCCCAACCTTATCCACAGTCTTCTCGAGCTTCGTCAAGAGCCACTTGTCCAAAAGATGGAGCCTACCTTTCCAAGAGGGGTCGTAGGCTTGAAGGTGTAGACTAGCAAATCTGGATGCATTCCAGAGTTTAATTAGGAACCTCCAGCCGTACTCCACATCTGGCCATCGGAAGGGGATGTCCGATCCTGTTGCGCCCCCAGCTGCAGCCCACTGCCTCATCGCGTCCGCACCGTATTTCTCAATAACCTCAAGTGTGGTGACGTAGTTTCCAAGCGACTTACTCATCTTTCTCCCATCTGAACCTAGGACCATCCCATTTATCAAGCAGGCTTTGTAGGCTTTCTCTCCGAAAATCGCCAAATGGCGGACCATGAGGTAGTAAGCCCAAGTCCTAATTATATCTGTCCCTGATGGATGAAGGTCAGATGGGAAAAATCTTCTCCAGTCGGGTCTATCAGGCCAACCGGCGTGGACTGCACATGTTATTGAAGAGTCAAACCATGTGTCGAGCACATCGCTTTCAGGAATGAAGGTTCCATGCCCACATTTCAGGCATCTATCAATCTTGGGGGGTTTTAATTTGGGGTCTATAGGCAGCCATTCGGGTTCAGCCAGTATGACCTCTCCGCATTTTTCACAGTACCATATGGGTATCGGTGTTGCGAAGACCCTCTGTCTAGATATGACCCAGTCCCAGTCTAAGCTTCTAGCCCAATCGATGAGCCTATACCGCATGTAGTTCGGGTACCATTTCACCTCGTGGGCCGCCTTCTCCACTTGATCTGTAAGTATCCGTGTCTTCATGAACCACTGTCTTCTTTCAAGAATCTCCACGGGCGTTTTGCATCTCCAACAGACTCCTACCTCCTGTTGAATCTTCTCAGTCTTTTCCAGCAGTCCCTCACGCTTCAGGTCTTCAACTATGGCTTTCTTGGTTTCGCTTATTGTTAAGCCAGCGTATTTTCCAGCGTTCTCATTCATCCTCCCATCCTGTGTTAGGATCATGATGACTGGAAGCTTATTCTTTGATACGCTTTTTACATCGTCCTTGTCGCCGTAGGTGCATATCATTACAGCGCCTGTCCCAAAACTTGGCTCAACTATTTCATCAATTATTATTTTTATTCTTCTTCCAATAATTGGGACTATCACATTTTTGCCGACATAGTCTCTATAACGTTCATCGCGGGGATGCACTGCAACGGTCACGCAGGCTGGTATGAGTTCGGGGCGTGTAGTTGCGATCGTTAGGTATCCTCCCTCTTCTAGTGGAAATTTGATGTAATGGAATGTTCCTTCCCGTGTCTCATGCTCAACCTCAGCATCAGCAATGGCTGTTTCGCATCTTGGGCACCAATTTACTGGATGTGTTCCCTGATAGATTAGACCCTTCTTGTAGAGTAGGACGAAGGAGAGCTGGGTTCTCCGCCAATAGTCTGGGTCCATGGTCTTGTATTCCAGCGTCCAGTCGATTGAGCATCCCATTCTAATGATTGCTCTCTTCATGAGCTGGATGTATTTCTCGACGAAT
>CAYSEL010000004.1:0-7538 GCA_964430035.1 uncultured Candidatus Bathyarchaeia archaeon | reverse complement strand
CAATAAAGGAGCAGTTCGAGTATGCCCGAAACGTTCTTGGAAAGACCTTGTCTGTGGAAGACGTCTTTAAGGAAGGGCAATTCGTAGACGTTATAGCCGTGAGTAAGGGTAAAGGGTGGCAGGGCGTAGTCAAGAGGTGGGGGGTAAGAATCCTACAAGACAAATCTAATAAGACAAAGAGGGGAATCGGCACACTTGGAGCATGGGGCCCCGGCAGAATACTGTACACAGTTCCAAGAGCAGGTCAGATGGGCTATCATCAGAGGACAGAGTTCAACAAACGTATACTTAGAATAGGTAAAGACGGAAAGGAAATCACACCTGAAGGAGACTTCCTCCATTATGGACCCGTGAAGAACTCTTACATTTTGCTGGCAGGAAGCGTACCCGGACCTGCTAAAAGATTGATAAGGTTAAGGTATCCGGCCCGTCCGCCGAAGCTCATCCTAGAAAAGCCGCCTCAAATCACTTATGTGTCACTTGCGTCGCCTCAAGGAGTATAACCAAGGGGAGAATAAAGATGGGCAAAGTCTCTTCTAAAGTCTTCAACCTCGAAGGCAAAGCCGTGGGGAAGATACGGCTCCCAGACGTTTTCAAGACGCCTCTTAGACCAGACGTGATAAGGAGGGCTGTAGTTGCGATTCAATCACATAGGCTCCAGCCCCAGGGAAGAGATGTAATGGCTGGAAAACGGACTACAGCAGAATCGTGGGGGGTGAATCACGGCATATCAAGAGTTCCCAGATTGAGAGAGTCTAGGAGAGCTGCGTTTGCGCCGGGAACAGTTGGCGGACGAATTGCACATCCGCTCGTCACCGAAAAGAAGATAGTGAAGAAGATTCCAAAGAAAGAGAAGCGTCTAGCTCTGTTATCGGCTATAGCTGCAACAGGCTCTAAAGATGTTGTGGCGATGAGAGGTCATGTTGTTGACAATGTTCCAGACTTCCCACTGGTCGTGACCGAGAACTTGCAGAGCATAAAAAGGGCTCAAGATTTAAAGACTGCCTTGATAAACCTGGGAGTTTGGCCTGACGTTTACAGGGTTAAGGAAAGCATAAAGGTTCGAGCTGGGAGGGGCAAGATGCGGGGAAGAAGATTGAAGATGGCTGTAGGTCCCTTGGTAGTCATCTCTAAGGATGATGGTGTCATTAAAGCATCACGTAACCTGCCCGGAGTGGATGTTGCCTATGTTAAAGATTTGAACCCTGAACTTTTAGCTCCCGGGTCTCATCCTGGAAGATTGACTATTTGGACTAAGCCTAGCATCGAAGAACTTAGGGATTTAATTGAGGGAAGACTATGAAACCTAAAGAGATTATTTCATACCCAGTAATGACTGAAGTTACAAGCAGACTAATAGAGACGGAGAATAAGCTTGTCTTCATCGTGAACTCGAAGGCTAGGAAAGAGGATATAAAAAGAGCAGTGGAAGAATTATATCACGTGAAGGTGAAAGAAATAAACGTCGCCTTCACTAGGAAAGGAAAGAAGAAAGCTTATGTCAAACTTGAACCTGAATATAAGGCAACTGATGTCGCTATCAGACTCGGTGTGCTATAATAGCTGTTAGGTGGTATGTAAAGTGGGAAAAAGAATACGTGTGCAGAGAAGAGGAAGAGGCTCACCAACCTTCAGAGCTTCAACACATAAGCATGTTGCCCCGACAAAATATCCAACCCTAACTCAAGAAAAAATTGAGGGGGCGGTCAAAGGCCAAATCCTTAAGATTGTCCATGATTCTGGAAGAGGATCGCCCCTTGGCCTCATCGAAATCGAGGGTAATGAGACGTACTACTCTGTCATTCCAGAAGGGGTTTACGAGGGGCAGATAATTGAGCTGGGCGAAAAAGCATCGGTGAAGGTTGGGAATGTCCTGCCCGTAGGCAAGATTCCTGAGGGAACAATGGTCTGTAATGTTGAATTGTCTCCTGGAGACGGTGGAAAACTTGTCCGTTCATCAGGTACCTACGCAACAGTAATCTCTCATACCCCTGAAGGAACCGTTTTGAAGCTTCCTTCAGGAAAAACCCGCTATGTTAACGACCTCTGCTTAGCAACGGTCGGCATAGTCGCGGCTGCGGGACGAACTGAAAAACCATTCCTAAAGGCGGGAGCAAAGTTTCACTGGATGAGGGCTAAGGGGCACAAGTATCCGAGAACACGTGGAAGAGCGATGGCCGCTGTTGTTCATCCATTCGGAAGTGGGAGAAGGGGAGGAAGAAAGGTCACAACAGTCTCACGAAATGCTCCTCCAGGCAAAAAGGTAGGTTTAATCAGCGCAAAAAGTGCGGGGAGAAAGAAAAAGTAGTCACTATTATCATAGTAAAATTTAATAGGAGAACCATATTTTAGGAGGGTTGGTGTTTAGATGCCTAAAGAGTTCACCTATCGAGGTTTCACGCTTGAGAAGCTGCTGAGCCTATCGATGGATGAGTTCATAAGCTTACTTCCTTCACGTCAACGTAGAAGCCTCCAGAGGGGACTTACCCCGGAACAGAGAAAACTCTTGGAAGAAGTCCGCAAGGCAAAGGAGCTTACCGAGAAGGGTGGACAGACTAAACCTATAAAGACGCATGCAAGGGACATGATCATACTTCCAGAGATGGTGAATATGACTATCCACGTTCATAATGGAAAGGACTTTGTGCCAGTCGAGATAAAACCTGAGATGGTTGGTCACTATCTAGGCGAGTTTGCCATAACTAACAAGCCTGTCAAACATGGAACCCCCGGGATTGGGGCAAGCCGAAGCAGCATGTACGTCCCATTAAAGTAGAAGAAATTAGTCTCTTAACTGAGAAAGAATATCCTCTTATCAGATCAAGATTTTTCGAGCATTGGAGCATAAAGGTGAGATTCCACATCTACAAAAATAATACTCACATGCGTTGGGGCGCCTTTATTCCAATGAGTGAGACTGCATTGCGAAGCGTCCTCCTGAAAGCGTCGACAAGCATCAGCCTTGCGCCGCGGAGCTCCGGCGGCTCAGCCTTAATCACTGAAAGAGACGCATAGAACGTGTTAAACTTGTCGGCCAAAGTATTTGCGAAGTCAACGATTGTCTGCGGCTTGAGATTGTCGGCAGCATCAACGAAGACTTCTGGAAAACGGGCGATGAGAAGGACTAAGTCACGCTCCAAAGGCTCTTTCAAAAGTGTAAGGTCAGCCTCCTCAACCTTTACTTTTGCCTTCCTCAGAATACTGCATGCCCGGGTATGAGAGTACTGTATGTATGGTCCACTGTTTCTTTCAAAGTCTAAGACTCTCTCCCACGTAAACGCCACAGGTTTCTGAGGATCAGTCTCTATAAGCGCGTATTTCACAGCTCCAATCCCGACCGCTTCGGAGATTGCTCGTTTCCTAGATTCGGAAAGCCTTGGAGAACGCTTCGAGACTTCGCTGTATGCCCTTTCAACAGCCTCGTCCATAACCTCGTCGAAGCTGAGGAACCGTCCTTTCCGAGCTGAGATTCTGTATCCCGGGATCCTGACGAGATTATAGGAGAAATGGGTCAACATCTTCGCTTCATTCACGTAGCCTAAAGCGCAAAGTGCAAGTTTCAATTGGAGCTGAGCTAGGTTCTGCTCCATTCCTATGACGTTAATCACCCTGTCCGCGCGGCTGAACTTCCAGATTGTGTAGGCAATGTCACGTGTCGTGTAGAGTGTTGTGCCGTCAGACCTTCCAAGGGTTAACGAAGGAATATCATAATTCTCCTTCAAGCCAAACTCTTCTTTAAGCCTTAAGGTTTGGGCAACCATCTCAGCATCGAATTCGAAGACGTTGCCCTCTTTGCTGACGTATGGTGTCTTCTTTAGAGCTTCGAAGTAACGGGTTACGTCGCTTCTCCATACGAAGTTGCTCTCCCAATCCCATGAGTCAATTGAGATTTCTGCTCTGGCGAGGGTCTCTTTAAACCCATCCAAACACTGCTGTGAGAGTTCTCGGACCAATTTCTTTGCGTCTTCCTTGCCAGCTTCGTATTCCCTAAGCAAAAGGTTAATCTCAAGCTCAGGATTCTCTGCCCTACTGACCTCATCAAGTATCTTATCGAAAAGTTTTGGAAACTTTTCCCTTAGATCTGCTGCTGCAACAACCCAATCGTCCAGTCTCCTCTGGAGCTCTAAGCCTTCGCTGCATTTTTCCTCGTTGAGCCTCATCTTTTTGATTTCATCTTTGAGCCTACGTATCTCAAGTAGGCAGCTAGTAATCGAGTATATAGCGCCTATAAAGTGGTCGGCTTTCCCTTCTGGCTTAGGCCTTCCCAAAAGTTTATACCCGAAAGCAATGATTGCGGATTGGCGCCCCATATCATCAATATAGAAGTTCCTTGAAACCTTATGCCCCCTTGCTTCCAAAATACGTGCTAAAGAGTCGCCGAGCACAGAGTTTCTCGCATGCCCTATGTGGAGGGGATGGATTGGATTCGCACTCGTGTGCTCAACGATTATCCTCAAAGGTTTATCAGTCTTGACGTGCCCATACTCAGTATCCAAAACCCTAACGGAGTTTAGGGTCAACTTAGAGAGCTCAGCAAAGTCCGCATAAAAGTTTATGTATCCTTGCCCCTCGGCTTTGACGGTTCGGATCAGTGGGAAATGCACCCTTTCAGATTCAGCTCTTTCTTTGATCTTTTCAGCGATCCTCATCGGGTCACTCCTCAATCTTTTCGCCATCTCGAAGCATATTGAGGACGTCAACTCTCCGAATTTACTGCTGGGAGGTATCTCCAGACTGAAAGGCAAAACTTCTATGCCAATGACTTCTTCAGCAATTGCCCTTTCAAGAAGTGTTCTGCATTGATCTCTGAACTCGCCGAAGGGGTTCATTGAGATTGGCGCCAAATTAACCACACTATCTCAAAGTTTAAAGGCTCAAGAACTTTATCTGTATACGCAATTTATAAATTGTGAGGGTCTTAAACATTTGAATCCTTCTTTATTGTAAAGGCATAAAAGGTTCCAGACGAAAATCTATTATTATAAATCCCTCAGAGATTTGATAAGGTGTTCTAGACTTGTCCCTCTCGACGATAGAGTTCCCGAGAATGGTCGAAGTTCGCCAAAGGATTCCTTCACCTATGCTCGAAGACTTTGTTGCGGAGATAAGGAATGAACTACGGAGGGCGAATCTCCAAGAGAAGATTAAGCCGGGCTCAAGCATAGCAGTCACTGCTGGAAGTCGCGGGATAGCCCATTACGTGAAGATTCTAGCCACGGTCGTTGAGGAGGTTAAAAGGGTTGGAGGGAAACCCTTCATCGTTCCAGCAATGGGAAGCCACGGCGGTGCAACCTCAGAAGGACAGATCACCATTCTCGAAGAATTAGGCATCACCCCTGAAACTGTCGGCGCCCCAATCCTGGCGACAATGGAGGTCGAGATCATCGGTAGATTGGAGAATGGAGTTCCAGTCTACTTGAATCGGAATGCGTTAAGGGCTGATGGAATAATTGTTGTTGCAAGGGTGAAGCCTCATACTGACTTTAAAGGTAAGATCGAGAGTGGACTGATGAAGATGATGGCGATTGGTCTAGGCAACCAGAAGGGCGCCGAAACCATTCATCACTTCTATGGCGAAGGCTACCACAAACTCTTGCCAGAAGTAGCTAGAGTGATAATTGAGAGGGCACCGATAATCTTGGGTCTGGCAGTCGTTGAGAATGCCCGCCACGAGATAGCCATAGTGAAAGCTATCGAGCCGAGGCGGATTGAAGCCGAAGAGATGCATCTTCTCGAGAAGGCTAAGGAGATGCTTGGGAGAATCCCCTTCAAGGAAGTTGATGTACTCATAGTAGACGAGATCGGGAAGGACACAAGCGGTCTTGGGATGGACACAAACGTGACGGGGAGGTTCTGGCTTCCAGGCGAGTTTGAACCTTCCGCGCCGAAAATAAAAAGGATTGTTGCCTTGGACCTTACTGAGAAGACTCGTGGCAACGCTTTGGGGATAGGTCTAGCCGACTTCGCAACCCAGAGGCTCGTCCAAAAGATCGATTACCAATCGACACTCATGAATGTCTTGACATCAGGCCACCCGGAACTTGGGAAAATTCCCGTCTATCTGCCAAGCGACCGTGAAGCTATAGCCGCGGCTCTCAAGACCTGTGGACCCATACGCTCAGGGGATGCTAAGGTTGTTAGGATAAGGAATACGCTGGAGCTTGAGCGGTTCTGGATTTCTGAGAGCCTGTGCAACCTTGTCAAATCCGACCCTGAACTTAAAGAGAGGCTTGAGATACTCGGTGAGCCTATTGAGATGCGGTTTGACACGTTAGGCACGTTAGCAAGTTGAGAAAAAAGTTATCTTCTCTAAAATCTTTTTAAGGACAAAGAGCCTTGCAGTGTTGCTAGATGGGAAGACTCCGCGGCTTCTTCAGACTTATTCGACCCCTCAACGGTTTAATGATGGGTTTCGCAGTTATTGTAGGCGCCTCCCTTTTTATTGTTGAACTCCCCAGTTATGGAAAAGTTCTTAAACTCCTCCTAGGCTATATCACGGCTTTCTCTTTAACTGGCGCGTCTATGGCGATAAACGATTATTATGACAGAGAGATTGACAGGGTAAACGAGCCTAGTAGACCTATCCCAAGCGGACTAATAAAGCCACGTGAAAGCTTATTCTTTGCAGCTTTTTTGACGGCTGCAGGACTCATTGCGGCGGCTTTCACATCTCTCCCCTGCCTAATAATCGCCACGACTTCTTGGCTTGTCTCAGCAACCTATGCGACTAGGGGAAAAAGGACAGGTCTTCCAGGAAACTTTCTAGTGAGCGCCTGCGTTGCGATACCTTTCATTTATGGAGGATTCTTGGCAGGGCAAGGTCTCAATCCGAAGATCCTCCTCTTCTCTGCTTTAGCCTTCCTCTCCAATACTGGACGCGAGGTCATAAAGGGGATTGCAGATGTCGAGGGAGACAAAGCCAAGGGCATAAGGACCATCGCAGTCTCACATGGAAGAACGGCAGCTGCCTATGCAGGTTCAAGCTTCTACCTATCAGCCGTCCTTCTAAGCATTCTACCCATGCTTTTCTCACCACCCCTCGTCTCAGCATGGTTTATTCCGCCAGTTGCCCTTGCAGATGCAGGTTTCATCCTCTCCTCAGCCAAAATCCTTAGAGACCCCTCAAAAGAGAATGCGCGAAAGGTCAAGAACATGTCACTTCTATGGATGGCGCTTGGACTCATCGCCTTCTTCGCGGGAAACCTTTAAGTTTGCAACATAAAGAATAGCTGAATGAAAATGTGAAGGGTGAGGGTTGCTGAGTCAAGTTAAAGGCGCAGACAAATAAATAAAGGTCAAAAAATTCTAAAAGAAAAATGAAAGGATGAAGTTTCCCTCACTTTACTGAATGCTGACATATCAGATCCTTTCTTGGGTTCAGTAGCGGACCAATCGCATCATGCAATTTCCTCATCTTTTCAGCTTTTATTAAAAGCCGTAATGGCGGCGATTCCTACGCTTCTTTCTTTTAGCTCCTCTATTTTCGTTCAATATATGAACAAACGATTCTAAATAAAGTCCATCTTGCTTTTCAAATG
>CAYSEL010000003.1:0-4755 GCA_964430035.1 uncultured Candidatus Bathyarchaeia archaeon | reverse complement strand
GCCGCTAAAGAGCTACGCAAATACGCAGTTAAAGTTGGCGGAAGAGAGCAATTAGCCATCGAAGCATTCGCAGACTCCTTAGAAATAGTGCCTAAAACCCTAGCAGAAAACGCGGGGCTACAACCCATCGACATGATGGTTGAGCTTAGAGCGGCACATGAAAAAGATGATGGCTACCTCATGGGCGTCGATGTCTTCTCAGGAAAGATCATCAACATGTATGAGAAAGGAGTAATCGAACCCTTAAGCGTCAAGGAACAAGCGATAAAGTCTGCAACAGAAGCTGCCTCGATGATTCTAAGGATCGATGACATAATAGCCGCCTCAAAACCGAAAGAAGAGGCGAAAGGGCCAGAGAAGAAAGAGAAAGAAGAGGAAGAAACATCCTCTGAATTCGACTGAAACATTAAGTCTTAACTATCGAAATTACCTATACAATTTTTTATAAAACACATTCACGCTAGTTTTGTGGGCATCCTCAAAATAATGAATAGTGTATTCTCGTCAAGCATTGTTTTCTAGATACCATATTGCATCCAAAGCTGCTTTGCATCCTTCGCCTGCCGCAACAATCGCCTGCCTATATTTTGCGTCTGAAGCTTCACCAGCAACAAAGACACCTTCAATATTCGTCATTGCACCGTCTTTTGTGATGACGTATCCTTTCTCATCTAACTCTACCTGGCCTCTGAATATATCTGTGCTAGGTTGACGACCGATAGCTATGAAGACGGCGTCGCATCGCAATTCAAACTCTTCGCCAGAATCAACCTTCCTCAGCCTTAAACCCTCAACCTTCTCTTCACCTAAAATCTCTTGAACTACACTATTCCAGAGAAATTTGATCTTTGGTTCTTTGAAGGCTCTTTCTTGAAGCAATTTTGATGCTCTAAGCCTATCTCTTCTATGAACAACTATAACCTCCCTAGCATACTTTGATAGGGTCAAAGCGTCCTCCATAGCCGAGTCTCCTCCCCCAACCACAACGGCAACCTTACCCTTTAGGAGAGCTGCGTCGCAGACGGCGCAGACTGAGACGCCTCTGCCCCTTAACCTTTCTTCACCCTTCAAACCTAACCATTTAGGAGAGGCTCCAGTAGCAATTATGACCGCTCTGCCCTTGTAGGCTTTTTGGTCAACTCCAACCTTGAATGGTCTGGCTGAAAAGTCTACCCAGGTTGCATCTTCGAAGATTATTTCAGCGCCGAACTTCTTAGCCTGCTCCAGCATATTATTCATCAAGTCTGGTCCGAGTATCCCATCCTTGAATCCGGGAAAGTTCTCCACCACACCTGTGAACATAAGTTGACCTCCCCAAACTGTTCCGCCGACAACTAAAGTCCTCAGCTTGGCCCTAGATGCGTAGATAGCGGCAGTTAATCCAGCTGGACCAGAACCAATGATTATAAGGTCGTACATGCCCCTCACTCTTCCAAAGACGCCACACTATTATGGAGGATATGTCTTATGAAATTTTTCCATCAACAAGATGCCCCATAAAGAAGAAAGAAATTAAGCGGATGAAAGCAACCAATTGCTCTTAGTTGGGCATTTTGGACCCGAGGCAAACAGACATCAAAAATGCAGGCGCCATCCACGAGGATGAATCAGTTATTGTTAATGGCAACATCGAAACTTCCTGTCTTCCTAAGTACCTGCCAAGCTTCTGCAGAGAGATATCGAATCTCCTAAGTAAGTAGCCATGTCTCTTTCTTTTTTAAAATCGTTAGCTTAGAACCTATCCACTGAGACAATCTGTGACAAAGGTTTTCTCGGTCCAGGTTCCCCAAATTTCTCGTCCTTTGGATATCCGAGAGGCGTTAACGCGACAACGTTGACATCTTCGGGCACACCTAAAATCTTCTTGACTTCTTCGTTGTCGAAGGATCCAATCCAGCATGTTCCAAGCCCCTCCGCCCTCGCTGCGAGGATAAGATGGGTAAAGGCGATTGAGACATCCATGAGCATGCTTAGTTCACCCATGTATCCCCCTCTATTCCAATGAATATTATATCCGCACGCTACGATAACTACAGGCGCTTCTGCAATGAATTCCTGATTGTGGCAGGCGGCTACAAGACGCCTCTTCAAGGCTTCATCCTTTACGACAATTAGCTTCCAAGGTTGGCGATTAACCCCAGAAGGAGCAATCCTTGCGGCCTCCAATATTCTATTCAAAGCTTCTTCAGGTATAGGATCAGGCTTATAAGACCTTATGCTCCTTCTGGTTCGAATTACCTCATAGAAATCCATACTTCCCTCACCAAACCTTCCTTAATTCTTTCCTTCTCAGTATTTAAAAAGTTTAAGCTAAAAAATGTATTGCAGGAAAAGATGACCAGTAATTATTCAATTCTATGATAGATAAACCAGGACTCTTCCTGGCTTCGACTTTGCTTCACCCTCTTCCGTGTCAGCGTACTTAAAGGCTTCATAAAGGTCCTCCGGCGTTTTGATGACAAACTTCTTCTTTGAAATTATGCGTTGAACCCTCTCCTTGAACTCTCGATTTTGGAGAAGGTTGAGAACTTTCCGGTAATGTTCCATTCTGCTTCGAACTGAACCCTTGATTGTTAAGCCCTTATTAACGATCTTGTTGAAGTCCACAAGTATCTCGCCCTGCGAAAGTCCTAGAGCTATGCATCTTCCGCCAGACTTAAGAATATTGATTGCCTCTTCTATTGTGAACCTGTGGCTTCTGCCTCCGACAGCTTCGAAGACAACATCGAAGAAGCCCCAAAATTTTTCGATCCTTTCGCTTGCCGTATTCACCGTGGAGGCAAAGTCCTCTGCAAGGAAGAGTTTCTCATCAATTATGCCCATCATAAACAATCTTTCTTTGGGCACTTTGCCAACATGCGACGCTATTAAAGTAACCATGTATCCAATCGGTCCATCGCCTATAATTGAAATTTTCTCTTCCGACCTCGCCTCTGAGAGCTCGAAGGCGTTTACTGCTATCGATAAAGGCTCAGTAAGCGCAGCAACCTCTAACTCTACCCCCTTTGGGACAGGGATAATTCTGCTACTTGGGTAAAGAAGATAGGTTCTCGCTAATCCGTCTGCTGTTGAACCCATATACTTCGAGTTCTGACAATAGTTCTCCCCAATCTTAACGCACTCATTGCATTTCCCGCAGGGGATCATGGGATTCACGACGACATATGTTCCAGATTCTATTCCCACGTCTTCACTAGTCTCAACGACTTCAGCAACCCCTTCATGGAGGAGGCAGAGGGGGAGGCGTTCCTTAAGCTTCCATTCTTCTTTCTCTCCTTTAAAATAGAGAATTTCGCTTCCGCAGATTCCGGCGACAACTGGTTTGAGAAGTACAAAACCTTTCGGAATCTGGTCGATAACCCTTTCTTTAACTACGAATTTGAAAGGTTTTACAAGGGTAAACTCTTTCGCAATCACATTCATTATGGGCAAGTCCTTTTTATATCTGAACCTTTACTATCTTCCGTGATGCCTCTCACACTTTTGGAAGGTCCGTCCTAACCTCAATTTTTGGGTAATAATTACTGAAATCAGATTTTCGCATTTATTCGAAGAAGACCTTCGCTTCTTCGTAAAGTTCTTTGCTGACAGTTTTTGTTTTTCCAGATATTTCTGAAAGTGGAACTGTTACGATTTTGCCTCCTTTAAGCGCGACTGCCTGTCCAAATCTGTCATTTTTCACTAGATCAACCGCTGCTAATCCAAATCTCATCGAGACTAAGCGGTCAAGCACAGTCGGCGACCCTCCTCTAATCATGTGAGCGGGCGCGCAAGATCTAGTCTCAACTCCCAAGATCTTCTGTATTTCTTTCGCGAGAAATTCCCCTATGCCCCCTAAGCGTACATGCCCAAACTGGTCAACGGTTGCATCTTTAGTAACTGGACCTTTGTAATCTTTGATTAATGCGCCCTCCGCGACGACGATTACTACCCCCTTGCTTCTCTCTTTATCCATCTTCCTCTTTACAAAGTCTGTGACGTCCTGGATGCTGAAAGGCTCCTCTGGAATCAAGATGAGGTCTGCACCTGCAGCTAATCCAGAGTACAGCGCGATCCAACCAGCATGTCTTCCCATTATCTCGACGATGAAGACTCTGTTATGCGCGTCCGCTGTATCCTTTATATTTTCGATCAGCCTCATAGCTGTGTTCACTGCTGTGTCGAAGCCTATTGTGAAATCGGTCTCTGGGACATCGTAATCTATCGTTTTAGGAATTCCGACAACAGGAAGTCCCTCTTCGCTTAATGCAGTAGCCACACTTAAAGTGTCATCCCCACCTATAGCTATAAGAGCATCTAGACCTAGTTTCCTGAAATTTTCAACTGCCTTTTTTATTCCATCAGGAATCTTCAAAGGGTTTGTTCTAGAGGTCTTTATGACAGTACCGCCTCTACTAATAGTCTCCTCAACATCCGCATAATTCAATGGTACCGCATCGCATTCTAGGAGGCCAGCCCAACCATACCTAATCCCGACGGCTTCAAAACCGTATCTTTCACATTTCTTAACGATTGATATTATCGCGGAGTTTAGTCCAGGCGCGTCTCCTCCCCCTGTCAATACTCCGACTTTCACAGATTTCACCTCTGAATATAGTTTCCAGTATTCTTTCTGGATTGGCAGAGAAAAATCTTTCGCTTCTCTAAAAGGCTAATAGTCAACTGGTATGGCTCCAATTTTTTCCATTTTACCCTTACATCGTGCATCTATGCAGGCTTTGATGAATCCCTTGAAAAGCGGGTTCGGTCTCAAAG
>CAYSEL010000002.1:0-5386 GCA_964430035.1 uncultured Candidatus Bathyarchaeia archaeon | reverse complement strand
ATTCATTCAGGCACAAGCAATAAACACTTTAAAATAACACTTTAGGAATATGCCCAAAAGAATAAACGGTGGCTTAATTGTTTGAACAATGCAAAAAACTATTGTTTAAACTATGAAGGCAACGTTTTTAGAAACTCTTCTATAAGCCTTAACTCTTCAATCATTTTTTGTTTTTTCTTTTTGATTCTGTGGATTAGAACTCTCCTATAGTTTGGGTTAGGTTTAAGTTTGCCTTGAACGAATGCTTTTTCACTTTTGCTTAGGCTTGGCATTTTTAGTCAGAAATATAATGAAGGATAAAATATTTAAGCATTACTGATAATAGAAACACTTAAATACTAGTTGTTACTTAACATAGTAATGGTGGTTGAAATGTTGAATGGCAAAATCGGGGCAAAAAGCAAATGTGGATGCATACACGTTTGGAATCCACAAAGAAAAAGGTTCATCCACAAAGAATGTCCAAAACACGAAACCTTAAAATTCACAATGGAAAACATAGGCTATGCCAAAGAACAATGCCTAAACACAATAATAAAATATTGGGAGACACAAAAATGACTGAAACACCACAAGAAACCAAAAATAGCCTAGACCAAGCTAGCCGACGACCCCTTTCCCGTCATTAACGACCCAAAATAAGTGACTTTAATCTTTCTAAAGAGCTTTACGCCTTGCATGCGTTGGCCTTTCTCGAGTTTCAAGTCTGCTCAAGCGCAATCGCCTTCTTTACACTTTCAGGATCGTTCAAGTCTGCATGTCTGCTTAGAATTTCAAGACATCGCTGCAGAGCTCAATTGTTTCCTTACTGTATCCTTGCTTGATTATCATCCAAACAAATTCCGTGATCTTTCCTTTTACGTCAGCTTCACTTGCCTTGTCTGCGGCCTCCCATCCGTTTAGGCTTTCGTCAAGTTTAATATGTTAACTACCGTGCAGAGTATGTTATAATTAATGATTGGGAAGATCATGGCTGCGCATATCGGAGTAAGACTGTTACTGAAATTAGAAACATGCCGTTCTGTGGCGCATATAACTTTTCCCAGTGGTAGGGGCTGCTTGGTTGAGACGCTAATGCGGACTTAAACTGTTTAGAAGGTTGTCGTAGTCTTGGCGAACTCGTCCGCACAAAATGTTCAGCAATGCGTTTAATTATTTGTTTCTAACATCTGTTAGGTATGGCTGAGGCATCTAAATGAGTCATCACGATCATACTGGTCACGAGCGTCATATGGCGGAGTTCAGGAGAAGATTTCTCCTATCTTTGCTTCTCACGGTTCCTATTCTCGCACTTTCAGAGATGATCCAAGAATGGTTCGGTTTCATCCTTGCCATTCCCTTTCGGAAGGAGGTTCTCTTAATCCTCTCGTCCATTCTATACCTCTATGGGGGGCACCCATTCATTAAAGGGCTTCTCGAAGAGGTGAGGAAGCATCAGCCTGGAATGATGACCCTTGTTGGGACAGCAATATCGGTTGCTTTCCTCTATTCAGCCGGCATAGTCTTTGCATCCGGTTCCATGGGCGAAAAGGACTTCTTTTGGGAGCTTGCAACGCTTATAGATGTTATGCTTCTTGGGCATTGGGTTGAAGCCAAGAGCGTTCTTGGCGCTTCTCGGGCTTTAGAAGAACTTGCTGCGATACTGCCAACCACAGCCCATCTCATAGTGAATGGAGAAGTTAAGGATGTTCATGCATCAGAATTAAAGGCGGGAGACATTGTTCTTATAAGACCTGGAGAGAAGATACCGTCCGACGGCGTCGTAATTCAGGGGGAATCATCAGTCAATGAATCTCTTCTGACAGGAGAGTCTAAACCCGTCCATAAAGAAGTTGGGGATAAAACAATTGGAGGCGCCGTCAATGGAGAAGGCTTCCTAAAAGTAAGGGTTGAAAAAGTAGGCAGTGAAACCTACGTAGCACAGGTTATGCATTTGGTAGAGCAGGCACAACAGAGCAGGTCAAGGACTCAAGACCTAGCTGATAGGTCGGCAGCTCTTCTCTTCTACTTGGCGTTGGCAGCCAGTATACTAGCCTATATAGGTTGGTTTGCGATGGGGCACGCTGACGCTGCTCTTGAAAGATCTGTGACGGTTCTGGTTATAGCTTGTCCTCATGCCTTAGGTCTGGCTATACCCTTGGTCGTTGCCCTTTCAACCTCCATAACGGCTAAGAATGGAATCTTAATAAGGGACAGAAGTGCCTTTGAAAGGGCTAGGAATGTCGACACAATCATATTTGATAAGACTGGAACATTGACGCTTGGCAAGTTCGGCGTAAGCGATGTCGTCTCCTACATATCTGAGAGCGAACTCATAGAGTTGACAGCCAGCGTTGAAATGAACTCCGAACATGTAATTGCAAGAGCCATAGCTGAATACGCGAAAAGTAAGGAATCATCCTTCTCATCAACTGAAGAGTTTAAAGCCCTGCCTGGAAGGGGCGTCTATGGGAAAGTTAGAGGGCGAAAAGTTTACGTTGGAAGCCAAAATCTTCTAAAGGAATTTGGAATCATGATTGAGGATGAAAGGGTAAGAGCGCTTCAGAATCAAGGTAAGACAGTCATCTTCACCGTTGTCGACGGAGAACTCGCGGGAGCTTTCGGACTCTCCGACATCATTAGGCAAGAGTCTCATGAAGCCTTGAAGAATCTTAAAAAAGAAGGGTTCAAAGTCTACATGCTCACCGGCGACTCAGAGGAGGTGGCAAGATGGGTTGCAAAAGAACTTGACATTGACGAATACTTCGCACAGCTCCTACCAGAGCAAAAAACAGAGAAGATAAAACAACTGAAAGAGCAGGGGCTCAAAATTGCAATGGTTGGAGATGGCATAAACGACGCGCCAGCTCTCCTCTCAGCAGACATTGGCATAGCAATAGGCGCCGGAACTGACATCACCATTGAAAGTGCAGACATTATACTTGTCAGAAATGATCCAAGAGATGTGTTGAAAGCCTTCACCCTCTCTAAGAAGACCTATGCAAAGATGATTCAAAACCTCTGGTGGGCCGCTGGATACAACCTCTTCGCTATACCGTTAGCAGCTGGTCTACTATCCAACCTAGGCATATCCATTAGCCCAGCGGTTGGAGCTGTGCTCATGTCTCTAAGCACGGTCATAGTTGCCCTAAACGCTCAGACTCTAAGAAGGTATGAGCCTGAAACTGCAAAACTCACCCTTAAAGAGAATTTGGTCAAAGACTCAGTCTGCGGGATGAAAGTAGACATGCAAAGTGCAGTGTTCAAGACATTCTACAAAGGAAAGACCTATTACTTCTGTTCACCCATGTGCAAAGACGCTTTTGACGCTAACCCAAAGAAATATGCGAAGGATTAACTATGACGATCCTATCCCCCATGTGTCACGGGAATAAAGATTAATTCATCACCTTCATTTATCTCAGTTTCTAACCCTTTCAGGATGCTGATTTCCTTTCCATTCACAAGTATAACCGCATTTGGACGCGGGTCTTTCAATACTGGATCGATGAGAACTCTCTCCAAGCTTGGTGAAATTTGACCAATTCTTTTAAGAATATCTGAAAGTTTCTCCTCCTTCTCTACCTGCAAAGAGAGATCTTCGCTTCCGAAAGCCTTCTTGAATATTCCTAGAAATTTCAACCTAACTATGCCGCCCATAAATCTCACATCTCAACCCATCCAGTTTATATTTCACGTTCCCAATTAAAGATGCTTGCGGCGTATGGACTGGGTTGTCTGCCATAAAAAGATCGGCTGGAACAGATATGACCAACTTCTCTCTTGAAAGTTTAAGGCGTCTAAACATTAAGGGTACTTACACACTTGTGATCTTCTTGCCGAGAGAAAAAAGGGTGACTGTCGGAAGGTTGGGAAGGCATCTCTTTCCTAGCGGATATTACGCCTACACCGGCTCAGCTCAAGGTCAAGGTGCACTGAATCTTGGCGGAAGGGTCGAGAGGCATTTGAAGAAGGGGAAGAAGAAAAGATGGCATATCGATTACCTCTTGTCAGCGCGGGAAGTTAAGGCTGTCTCAGTCATAGCAGCTAAGACTGGGAAAAATATGGAATGCGAAGTTAACGGCTATTTGAAGGAGAAACTTAGAGCAGATGTTCCCGTCCCAAAATTTGGAGCCTCCGACTGCAAATCGAAATGTGGAAGCCACCTCCTCTACCTAGGCTTGGATGTAAGTGCTGTGAGGAGAATACCCGAGGTGTATGAGGAGATGTTTCAGAGGTTCGGCGAAATTTATTTGATGATAAGGGAGTAAAGTATCAATCGGAAGGGCTCTTCTTGTTGATTGAGATGCGAAAGGCAACGAACAGCGACCTCGAAAAAATCTATGAAATTGAGCTCGAATGCTTCGCCGAGGATGCATTCTCTAAGACGCTACTAAGATACATCATCAATTCTAAGAATTTCTTAACAATCGTCGCAGTTGCGGATGGAGAACCTGTCGGATTCATTTCAGGATATATTAACCATGAGGGAAGCAAAAAGGTTGGGCACGTGTACACTTTAGATGTTAAGGGCGGCTTCAGAAGGAGAGGCATCGGATCGAGCCTTTTAACCGCTTTGGAGAACGCCTTTGTCGAGATGGGTGTCGTGTCTTGCTACCTAGAAGTCCGCGCTGAAAACATAGGGGCTCTTAGGCTTTACAATAAGCATGGCTACGAGAAGTTATCTGTTATGAAGCACTACTATGGTTTTGGTGTTGACGGGATCAGGTTGAAAAAGAATTTGAATAGAAAAGTGCCTACATGAGAATGTTTTTATACTTTTTTGAAAGAATAGTTCTGCAAAGTCAATCGTCAACGTTTGGCGGTAAATTATGAAGCACTGTATGAATTGCGGTAAAGAAATAGCTGAAGATGCCAATTACTGCCCTTACTGCGGAGTCTCGGCGAAGAAGATGGTGAGGGAAGTTTATTCGATACAGTCCGTAGACTTGGTTAAGAAGATTAAAGAATTAATACATGATGGAAGTGTGACTAGGATCATCGTCAAGACTGAGAAAGGCGAGACATTGCTTGACATGCCCATAACAATAGGTTTGATAGGCGCAATGCTAGCCCCTTGGATGGCAGCTCTAGGCGTCATCGCAGCAACGGTTACAAACTGTGACATCATCGTTGAAAGGAGAAAAGGATGATAAAAATCCCAGAGGACCAATGGGACAACATCACTGAGAAAGTGCACCGCTTATCCCAAAACATTTAGAAGATAAATCTTCTATAAAGCCTAGAATAGTTGAGGGACTGATCGATGAAAACCGCGATTATCGACGATTTTCTAAGATTTTATGGAGAAAAACGTGGACTGAAAATTTACAAGTCTTCAACAGCGAAGTTCAGAAATAGTATATTCTTACTCATCCGCGAAAATCTGGAGAGAAAACTCGTCATT
>CAYSEL010000001.1:0-5686 GCA_964430035.1 uncultured Candidatus Bathyarchaeia archaeon | reverse complement strand
CAATCACATGGTCTCCCATTCGATATTTCCACAGACACCTAGTTGTTCGGTCTCCGTTGCCTTTCTCATCAACACAGTTCACCTTCGTCAATACTCTAGGTGTTGAGCCTACGAATAACAGGGTTAAGCGATCTCTAAAAGAACTTGTGGTTCAACGGAAGATCATCAGAATCTTCAGGAACGATAAAGGCACCAAGATCTACGAGACAGTCATGACACTGCTAGCCACTTGGAAACAGCGAGCCTTAGACCCATCCATAGCCATGGCCCACAGCCTAACCACCGCATGGTCAAAAAGCTAAATGGACAGTGGCTTCGCCTTTAGAGGCGGAATGTGAAGGTTTTTGTCTCGGTATCTGCCTATCCTCTTCGAAGGCGTTGAGGTGTGATGATCGTTGTGTATTTGAGGTTCGACCTCGTTGCTAAATGCGGTCTGAGCCTCCTTTCCGGTTAGAAGAGTAGGCGTTGAGCCTGAATGGCAATATGTCCTCGAATGACGTGGAGGCTCCTCCTTAACGCTGCCACATGTAAGGAGGCGTAGAGATATGGGTCTGCTTCGTAGGGCTTGCGGTGTAGATGTGCACCGAGATGACTTCATGGCCACATTGCTGAGGGGTGAGGGCGACAAAGAGACCATGAAGTTCAAGAAGGACTTCGAAGGCATAGCGGCGTTTAAGGAATGGTTGAGCATGAACGAGTGCAAGGCTGTTGTGATGGAGTCCACTGGCGTCTACTGGATCCCTCTGTACGCTGGGTTGGAGGAGGAGTTCGACGTAAAGCTGGCTCACGCCCAGAAGGCGCGTAAGATTGCGGGCAGAAAGACAGACCAGTCTGACAGCGAGTGGCTTGCCTACCTGCTCAGAGCCGGTTTGATAGAGGCTTGCTACGTGCCTGAACGCAAGGTACGGATCCTCAGAGAGTTAACTCGGCTCCGGACGAAGATGGTTCAGAACAGGACTGACTACAAGAACAGGGTTCACAAGGTTCTCCAACGGTGCAACATAAGGTTGGGTTCAAAGCTTCACAACATCTTTGGGAAG
The DNA here is from genome assembly GCA_964430035.1 of uncultured Candidatus Bathyarchaeia archaeon. Classification (GTDB taxonomy): domain Archaea; phylum Thermoproteota; class Bathyarchaeia; order Bathyarchaeales; family DTEX01; genus JANXEA01. Next base: position 4,646 of record CAYSEL010000001.1, on the reverse strand, counting down.
GCTGGGATGGAGGTGCTTGAAGGTTTGATGGCTGGTAAAAACTTGGACGAGATCGTGGGCAACAGCAGGAGTAAGGTTCTGAAGGAAAGACGGACTGAGCTGGAGGGGGTTGTTAGAAACGGCTTAGACGAGGAGGACATCTTTATCCTGAAACGATGCCTGAGGATGATAGAGCGGTTGGATGAGGAACTAGAGAAGATGGATGCAAGAATAGCCATGCTCATCGGTGACCGTGAGGATGATGTGAGGCGGATCAGTAAGGTTCCAGGCGTTGGAAAGACTTTGGCGCCCGCTATCCTTTCTGAGATCGGTGATCCTAAGAGGTTCGAGAATGGGAAGAAGTCTGCCTCATGGGCGGGTCTATGTCCATCGGTCTATCAGACAGCGGACAAAAACCAGACCGGGAAGATCAAGCTTGGCTCCAAGAATCTTAGGCGTACGATGATTCAGGTGGCCCATTCCGCTTCTCGATGCAAGCATTCTAAGCTTCGGACATTTTATCTCAGGGTAGCGGCTAGGAGGGGTAAGAAGAAAGCTATAGTCGCCTTGGCTCGGAAAATCCTCTGTATAATTCATCATTTGCTTTTAACAGGGGAGGAGTATGTGGAGGAAGGCTTTGAGAAGAGGGTAACTCCTTTGAGGGTTAGGGCGTTGGCTCGTATTCCTTTGGATGAGATGGCTGAGGTCTTGAGGGGTGCTGGTTACGTGGTCATGGCTCCTGGTTGAAAGGGCGTTTAGACAAAAACCTTCACATGGCAATACATAAGGGTTCCTTCTAGAAGTGCACTGAGAATGAAGGGCAATGTTCCTTTTGAGTGGGGAGCCATTGCAACATGCGCTGTGTCTACAGCTTACCATGCCGTTAGAAGATCAAAACTGATTGTAGGAGACACTGTTGCAATCTTTGGAGCTGGAGGGGTAGGAATACATGCAGTCATGTGGGCAAAATTCTTTGGAGCCGGAAAAGTGATCGCCATAGACCTTGTTGACTCAAAACTTGAAGCATCAAAACTGTATGGCGCAGACATAACTGTGAATCCAAACCGCGAAGACGTGCTGAAAGTGATCACAAAGGAGACTGACGGGTGGGGCGTCGATGCAGCTATTGAATGCTCAGGCTCTTCAAAAGCCTTAGAACAAGCCCTAAAGGTCGTAAAAGGAAAGAACAAGTTTGAGTCAGGAACAGTGGTAAGCGTAGGACTTCAGACGAAACCTTTTCAGGCGGAATACTGGGGACTCAGAGAAGGATGCCTAACAGTATCAGGAGATCATACCAGAGAAGAACTTTATGAGATAATACGATTGATGGAAACGAAGAGAATCGATTTGTCAAGATCGATCACACATCATGTCTCTATCCAAAAAATCAATGAAGGCATTGATTTGGTTGAAAGCAAAAAAGAACACGTGCAAAGAGTAGTTGTAGACATTAGTAAATAGAAGCCGCCTACAAAATTAGACATTTCGGTAAACCAAACGGAACAGTGCGAACGAGTGGCTTGCGGCGATGGCAACCAGAAAGTCGCTGCGGGTTTTAAGTCTTTTCCTAGTGTAGATGCGAGTTTTGATGATCAACACGCCACCTAGAAAAAGAAACTACTCTATGTTTTCGCCTTTTTTTCTCAGAAAAGCCTTAAGGTTCTCCCAGCACTGAAAAGTTCCTTTGACTTTTGGAGTAAAGTGCGTCTCGATCGAAACAAATCCATCGTACGCATTTGCTCTTATCTTTTCTAATTGTTCAAACAGTTTGATCTCGCCATTTCCAAGCGGTACAAATTTTGCTCTACCAGTTTTATTGTCGACTATGCAGTCTTTTATGTGAATATGTGTCAAGAACTTTTTAACATGGCTATAACCAACAGAAGGTTTTTCACCGACGACATAGGCATTGCCAGGATCCCAGTTAATCAATAGATTGCTACGGTGAACCGCTTCAACCAGTCTAGCAGTTCTTTCTCCAGTGTCCGCAAGACATATTGGTTCGTTCTCAATGGCAAGCAAAATATTTCTCTCAGCAGCAAGGTCAGCTGCTTTAGATAGATATCTGACAGCTAGACCGAAATATTTATCATATTTGTTTGCATCCCCAATGAATCCAAATATTATTATTAGATTTGTTCCGAGATCTTTTGCTAGATCAATGGATCTGGGAAGTCTATCAGACAGATGGCTTTTAATGTCTGAAGTATCTTCGATACTACATTTGAACAACCCAGGGGATATTGCCACAATATCAGCGTTATATTGTGTTAGCAAGTTTCTTAACCTTTCTCGTGTAAAGGGTTGAATGTCTGGTACTCTCCTATCAAAGAGATATCTGAGTTCAAAATGTCGAATACCCCAATCTGTGGCAATCTCCAAAGCTGTGTCGGGATCACGACTAATTTCATCAGTAATGGTGCAAACCTTCAATGTATGTTACCTCACAATTTTCTAACCTAATGTAAGGAGGCTACACCAGAAAAAAAGGTTTGCGTGAAGCTAGTACTCTATGTTCCTTTTGATGTAGCAAATCGTGTTGCATTTGCAAAGGTCGGCGGTAGATAAGTATTAGAGAAAGTGATGCCATATTTCGACTAAAAATGAGGGATGGAAATGGAACCAGTCTCTTTTTGCATAGTAGGGGTGGGAGGACACGGCGCAAGGCATGTTAAGTCATCATTGATCCTTGAGCAAGAAGCATTGGGTGAGATCTCTGCTGTTGTCATTAGAAGCCCTGAAAAACATGCTAAAGAGGTGGACTTTTTTGAAAGTCGTGGTGTTAAAATATACAAGGATTATAATGAGATGCTTGAAGCGGAAAAAGGACGAACTGAAATCGTAGCATTGCCAACAGCGATTCATCAACACAAAGAAATGACCATTAAAGCTCTTAAAAATGGTTATAATGTGATTGTCGAAAAACCTCCTGCGGCTACCATTCAAGATCTTGATGAGATGCTGGCGGCTGAGAGAAAGTCTGGCAAGTTCTGTGCCGTCAGTTTTCAGTTTTTATATATGAAGACGGTTAGTACCCTAAAAGAATATATTTGCGACGGAAAGCTAGGGGAAATAAAAAAGGTATTAGTAAAGGGAAAATGGAAGAGACAAGACTCCTATTATGAAAGAACCCCTTGGGCAGGCAAATTTATCTATGATGGTCAATATGTCCTAGACGGTACAATAAATAATCCATTAGCTCATTATCTCATGAATTCTCTTTACTTCGCAAGCATGGAGATGGGTGAAGCGGCTAATCCTAAACTAGTTAGAGCCGAACTTTATAAAGGCCATCGAATAGAAGGAGAAGATACTTCCTGTTTGCAGGCTGAACTACACAGCGGTGTCCAAGTATTCTTTTTCGCTACTCTTTGCAGCCAAAAACAATCAAATCCATCGCACCGAATAATCGGAACAAAAGGTACTGCTGATTGGGTCACCGAAGAAGAGGTTTTTATCAAGTACAATGACGGAAGGTGTGAGGTCATTAAAGACGATGATCCTAACGAAATGACTAACGTTTTCAGAAACGTTGCTAGGTATCTCAGAGGAATGGATGAAACAATTAACTGCCCTCTTCGCATAACTAGACCCTTCGTTCTCGCCGTTAATGGAGCTTACGAATCAGCTCGTTCTATCAAACAGATTCCAGACAAATATATTGCCAGAAAAAAAGAGGGTGAATCAATATCTACGATTATCGAGAATATAGACGAAATAATTGATCAATCTTTTGAAAAACACAAATTATACAGCGATTTAGGTATCAAATGGGCATATAAGACGGATTTCTTTTGCCTTGATAGATACCGTCATTTCGACATGAAATTGTAAACTTATCAATCGCGTGATGCGTGTTGACAAACATAATCGCCAATTAGATTTCTGCAACTAAATCTTCCCTTTAGTATTATAAATCAACGTCTTTAGGTCATTCATGGTCTTGGTGGAAAAATACGAATGCTGATTAAAGAGTTTATATTTTCACCTCTGATCAAGCCAAGAAACCTATAGAACTATAAGAACTAAATTGCTTTTAAGTTTCACTTGCTATGGTTTAGATTTTCTCGCTTCATCATACATCGCTAGAATATTTACTAACGGTGTGTCTGCCTTAATGTTATGCGTAGAACAAAGAATGAAACCTCCGCCCTTTCCCAATGTTTGAACTCGATCCCTAATTTCTGCTCTCACGTCTTCTACTGTCCCTACGGGAAGGATCCTTTAAATGTCCACAGAGCCGTGGAAACTCATCTTGTCTTCAAAATCCCTCTTCAGCTCTGCTGAATTAATGCCTTTAGCCCGAACCTGAATCGGGTTCAGTATATCAATGCCTATTTCTACTAAGTCGGGTATGATCGTTCGAATAGCTTCACAACAGTGTAACATGACCTACGTTATATCGCCCAGCTAGTTGAGCGTGTCTGTAAAGACGGGGTTTGATGAACGTTCGAAAAGTTTTTGGAGAGATGAGAAGCCCCATCTTGCGTTCCCATATCACCATCCATCATCAAAAGGTCTATTCCTACATTTGCAGCTTCGAGACAACGCTTATTTACCTCAAAGTCGGTTATCTTATCAAACAATCGTTTTGCGAATTGTGTTTCTAACTATATCAATCAGGGCTTGTTGCACTCCAAGGAGATACATGGCTGAATGAATAAAAC